>JAUVQL010000117.1 GCA_030598165.1 Acidobacteriota bacterium
CAGGGCCGCCGAGAATCGCTTTGTTCTTCGCAGACCTCGATCCTTCGCAAGGTGGGACCGTGCGAGTAGCCCAACTCGCTGAGCGTCTCGTTGTGACTTGGGAATCTGTACCCGAATTCGACAAAAGCAATCAAAGCACCTTCCAGGTCGTTCTCGAGAATACCGGGCGTATCCTCTTCCGCTACAGCAACTCGATTGACGCGGAGAACACCGTCATCGGAATCACCCCTGGCGCGAATCCTGTGAACCCTCAATTGGTCGACTTGGGTAACGATTTGTCTGCTACCGGAGCAACCCTCGTTGAAAAATTCCAACGGGGACGGCCCATCGATAACGTGGGTGCCCTCCAAAAGCTCTACCAAACACTCCCGGATAACTACGATTCCATCATCATCTGGACCGACTTCGATAGTGATTTGGACGGAGCATTTGCTTTTGAAATCACGGTACAAAATAAGGTGGAGGGAATCGGCGACGAGCTTTACGACGACTCCTCATTCTGGGGAAGTGCAGGACGTTTGGAATCGTTTCTATTCATGGGCAACATCAATCGTTATCCAACGGCCCCGGAACAAAAAGTCAACGGTGCCGGTGGAAATCCCACTACACTCGGTTTGTTGGCCCACGAGTTCGCGCATCGGTGGCTTGCTCGTGTCCAATTCGATCGTGACGGTTTAGCGAGCGACGAGCTCCTAGGACGTCAAAAAGCCCATTGGAGCTTTTTCTTGGATAGCGACGCGTCGTTTCTGGAAGGCAACGATATCGTCGAGGAGGCTGACGGTCGATTCAGGACAGTGGAGACAGTCGCCAGGTACTCCCCTCTGGATCTGTATCTCATGGGATTAGCGCCCTTCGAAGAAGTGGCCCCCTTCTTTGTCGTAGAGGATGGAGCAGGACTCACCAGCTTCGGCCAACAAGTCACCAGCGAAACAGCACCCCAGACAAGCGTCACTGTCACCGGCACCAAGCATACCGTTTTGCCCGACGACATTTTGCGAGTGGAAGGAGCTCGACAGCCGGATTTTCGAGCGTCTCCGAAGGAATTTAAGCAGGCTTGGATTCTCCTCCACCGGAGCGGTTTGTCGCCCTCTGCTGAATTGATTTCGCGTCTCGATAGGATTCGAACCGCGTGGGAGCCCTTTTTTCGCCAAATGACGCTCGGAAGAGCTAGTATCGAGACCACAGTACAATAAAAAAGGGACGGCCTCCCGAGTCAAGCGGAGACTGTCCCTTTCTTTTGTTAGAAGCTCGAACCTAGAGATTCTTCTCCATGAACTCCCAGTTGATTACATTCCAAAAGGCCTCGACGTACTTGGGACGTGCATTACGGTAGTCGATGTAATAGGCATGCTCCCAAACGTCACAAGTCAAGATGGGGGTCTTACCGTCGGTCATCGGATTGTCCGCGTCCTTCGTCTGTACGATAGATAGCTTGCCGCCGTCTTTTACGACCCAAGCCCAACCGGACCCGAATAAAGTAGCTGACTTGTCGCTGAATTGCTCCTTGAAGGTCTCGAAGGATCCGAAACTGTTCTTGATCGCGTCAGCGATTCGACCGCTGGGCTCGCCGCCCCCGTTGGGAGACAAGCAGTTCCAGTAAAAGGTGTGATTCCAGGTCTGTGCAGCGTTGTTGAAGACCTTCGCTTCACCCTTGGACTCACGAACGATATCGTCTAGCGACATCTTTTCGTATTTGCCGCCCTCGATAGCGGCGTTGAGCTTGTCGACGTATGCCTTGTGATGCTTCCCGTAGTGGTATTCGAGAGTTTCTTTCGAAATATGAGGATTCAGTGCATCCATTTCATAGGGTAGATCCGGCAGTTTGATACTCACTAGCTACCTCCTTGGTTAAGTCTTTTTTGTCGTTTTGATTTTCTTGACCTGGGGGTCATCGAAGACCAAGTTCTCAAATGCCTCTCGAGAACTAAGACACCGTTAAGAGCAGGTCGGAAAGGGCCCCCAGGGTCGGAAGTTCATCCCCACGGCCCGTAGCAATACTACGGAACCGTCCTAGAGTATACATAGCGAGACGAGATTGAGCCAATATTTTTGAAGCCCAGAGATTGAGCCGCGAATAAAACCTTCTTATTTGGGTTCATGTGCGGTTACATTCTCCAGTTCAATATTATGTTTGGCATTTCCAGAGTCTCCCCTACTCCAACGAATGATGCGGTCTCAAACCTTCAAGCAGTTCTTGGACATAAGCATCCACTTGTTCTTTGAGGTCGAAGTAGTCCTTGCTCATCAAATAGTGCAAGCCGATACCGTCCAGGTAGGCGGCCAGGTTGATGGCGATTTTTTCGGCGTCCTTGGCGATCTCCGGACGGAACACGCCCTTCGAAACCCCGTCCAGGAGTGTGTGGGCAATGACCTTCCGGAAATCACTGAAAACTCCGCGAATCGTTTCGTGAGGAGTGAAGCTCGTTTCAACGGTGAGGATGGCTTGAAAAGCCGCAACGAGAAGCCTCGCCCTCTGCTCATCGGAAATGAAGATATCCACGGACGCGTTGACGTACCGGCGAAGCCGCTCCTCCGGATCGTCTACCCCCTCTAACAATTGGTTGGGCGCAGGCCACACGCTTTCGGCCCAAGCCATAAAGGCTTCATGAATCAACTCTTCCTTGGAATCGAAGTACTCATAGACGGTGCCTTTGCCGATCCCAGCCGCCTCAGCAATCTGACTGATAGATGCTGATTCGAATCCTTTCTCGGCAAAAACTTCCAGAGCGACGAGCGCGATTTGTTTCTTCCGTTCCTGCTTATCCACTATTTTTGGTGACATCGGTTTGACCTCTTACTTTGACCAACCGTTCGGTCATAATTATAACCGACCAATCAGTCATTTTCAACTATTACGAACCAATTTTTAAATATGTGTATAATATAGCTTTATCATTAATGAACATTTAAATTGACGTATCAGTCGGTTAACATCCGCGGCGAACAAGCACCTCCAGCACCAGCTCGATTGGAATCTAGCAAGGTCGATCCTTGCCCTTAGCTTCGAAATCGGTTAAATTAATGGATTAACTTTCGTCAAGGATAGCCAAATATCGTCCAGATGGAGAACTGGAAGAAAATGAAGAAAACGGAGCTAGCTCAATACAAGAAAGCGCTATTGGCAAAAAAAGCTGACATAGAGAAGACATTGGGGCCGGATGGCTTAATGGCGGCCAGCCCAAAAACCGACGGGCACGGCGATCTTGCCGACCGCTCGGCCGCTGCTATCGAGGCCGAGATCAACCTCCAGCTCAAACAAACTGACGCGAAGCTCCTTAGAGCCATCATCGAGGCACTAGACAGAATCGAGAACGGCAGCTATGGGAAGTGCACCGAGTGCTCTACCGAGCCTCAGAATCTCTGTGAGACTTGCCCTGAAATACCGCCGGCTCGTCTCAGAGCCGTTCCCTGGACGAAGGTCTGCGCAGCCGTCAAGGACAAGCAATACTCCGGTTAGCTTGAAACACCTTCCACGAGCATCTTGGTTACGGTGCTTTGGACAAGCTAACCAGGTTCGCGAGCAATCGATAAGCGCCCGGAACGCCCGCTGGAAGTTGACGGAAGAAAGAAACACCCGAGTAGACATATCTTCCCTCCCCGACTTCTGCAGTCACGAGCCCCCCGTTGTGAGGTTCCTCTCCTGGATCTGCGGCTTCGAGAAGAGGTAGATAGCGAGGGTCCAGGTCGGTCAAGTGATAAAGGGACCGTTCTTGTACCCAGCCATCCCAATCACCGGCATCAATGCGATTGGGAAAGTTGAAGACAGGATGGTCGGGACGGAGAACCGTATAAGCAGCCGTTTCATCGGTGATGCGGTAATTGGAAAAATGGTCCGGCCGTGACATCTTGGCCGGATAGGGTGTCAGGTTTCGAGTGACGTAATCGCGCCGCTGATATTGGACGATGAGTGTCCCTCCCTGGCGCACGAAGTCCATAACTCTACCGTGGTTGGCCACGAAATCGGGGCGAACCTGGGAAGCCCGAATACCTACTACGATGGTGTCAAAGCGTGACAGGTCCCCCGTTGCCAAATACTCGGCGTCGAGAAGGGTCACCTCTAGTCCCATACGCATGATGGCGGCTGGGACCCTATCCCCACTCCCCATGACATAACCGACACGCACGTCTTCGATTTCGAGGTCCAGAACTTGGACCGTGGCCGTGGCCGGCTTGTAGAAGCGGTGAGTTCGAATATGTGGATAGGAGACGGTGTGCATTTCATCGCTGAACGTGCGCCCACCTGATGTCGCCTTTACACCGATCGTGTAGGCACCCTTTTGGGTCCCTGCTGGAATCTCAATCCGGAAGACGAGCGCCGTCCCCTCCCCTTGTCGCTCCAAATCAAAAGAAGCTCTCGCCGGTTCTGATTTCCATCCCGTTGGAAGGTCGAGCTCAACTCCGCCGCTCGTGGCTTGCTGGGACCGATTCTCGACCCGCACCGCCATCCGCTCCGTACGGGACTCAGAGGATTTGGGAACGATCAAGAGGCTGGAATCCAATGACACGGTGAGAGCAGGAACGAGATTCAAGTCGCGGCGGATCTCTCCTCTTGCCGGATCGGCGTAGCGGTGCTCGACCGTCTTCGTGATCTCGATGGGAACACCTTGGATCTCCGTCGACACGACGGCTTGGGCCACCGGTGGGCCGAAGGCAAGCGCTTTCGGGTCGTCATCTGACCAGTCATAGATATCCCCGTTCCGACGGGAGTCCATCCAATAGGGTTGAGTCAATTCGGCATCAATCGGTGCGGTGACTTCGAAGAAGGCTTCGTGTCGTCCCTCCTCGGCTAGAGCCCTCCATCCCCGCATAGAAGTCGTCCGTTTTGGCTCCGCTTCATTGACGCGCCAACCGTCTGGAACTTGGAGACGGACGTTCTTGACCGTTATCGCTGCTGAGGACTCCGGGTAAAAGAGTCGCAC
>JAUVQL010000200.1 GCA_030598165.1 Acidobacteriota bacterium
ATGGCCATCTATGTTCGTGAGCTCTATAAGCGTTACAGCTCTTCGGTATCCGATCGGGAGAGCTTTTCCGGCGTCTTTCCCATGCTCACGCTGACGACCGTTGTGATCATCTATGTCGTGAAATCCTCGCTGGCGCTGTCCTTGGGTTTGGTGGGCGCGCTGTCGATCGTCAGGTTCCGGGCCGCCATCAAGACCCCGGAAGAGCTTGCCTACCTGTTCCTGTGTATCGGGGTGGGGCTGGCGCTGGGAGCCGAGCACCGCCTCTTGGCCTTGGTGGCACTTGTTATCGTCACCGTTTTCGTGGTCGGCAGAGGTTTCCTCAGCCGTCGGCCCCGGAAGCACCATCTTCTCCTGACCCTGAGCGGAGAGGCCCGAGAGTTCTTTCAAGGCAATAAATCACGTGTCGTCGATACGCTTTCCGGCCTCACCCGTGAGCTCGATATACAACGATTCGACATCGAAGACGGTCAGGTCCAGTTTCGAGCCGCTGTTTCCATATCGAGCCCGGAAGAGACGACAACTCTGATGTCCCAGATTAGGGAGAAGCTGCCGGAATTCCGCGCCTCCTACGTCAACTTGGATACCCTGCTCTAAGGCGTCTCTCCCTTTCCAACTGACGCGTTTCCTGTGGCCGGGGAAGCTAGTGCCCTGTGTCAGTAGATCGTCACCAAAATCTCGGCCCCTTTTGCGCGCTGGCTTCGTAGTGCCACCTCGAAAAATCGAGATATTACTTCGTCGGCACCCCACGCCAGCACACAAAATGACCTCGAGCTTTAGGCCACGATCTACTGATACAGGACACTAGTCGGAAGTCTTCAGTAACCCAATGACGGGTATTGTTAATTGATATTCCTGAATTCTTGAGTTCCTGAGTTCTTGAATTCCTCAGAGCTAGTTGGATACCTCACTGAGCGCACTCCACTCGTTACCGGCCTTTACGCGAGCCTTCAGCATCGATGCGGATCCGAGGGAGACTTTTTGCCGGTCGCCCGCATCATGTGCATTCCGGGAAACCGCTCCTCCCGCTGCCCGTGGATCTTCCCCATTCAAGGTGTAGTAGATCGTTCCGCGATCCTCGTTCGGATTGCTCATCTCGACCGTCCGGGGCCCGGTCATCGACGTTTCGGATGCGAGCCGCGGTGGATCGATGGGAGGATAATAGCCCTCAAGGCGCAACATGTTGAGGAAATGCGGGACGTTTCCGCGCATTCTCTCGGCCACTCTTTCGACCTCGGGAAGAAACGTATTGTCCCGTGTTCGAGTCGGTTCGCCCAAAGATTTGCGTGCATCACCCCAGCGCACCGACTCAGCAATGACCGCATCCGCAATGTGCTCGTTGAGAGTGCGCCACCGGGCGATGGCTTCGTTCTCGCTCAACGCGCCGCCATTGAAGCAGTGTTTGTAGACTCGATCCGCGAACAGTGTCATGAACTCACGGCTCTTTCTAAGGGAGTGCCAAATTCCAACCATGTTTCGTGGTTTGGAGTTCTCGCTGGCGCGAAAACGGGGATGAACCCAGGCTGAAGGTGGTGGCTCGGAATCCCAGCTCATCTCCGCGTCCCACACAAAGAACATCACCGGAGATGTCGGGTCGACTCGATGACCCGCGTACCAATTGTTGGTGGGCCAATCAACCACTCGCATGTACCAGCAGAGAATGAGGTAATCGGCAAACTGCTTTGTATCGAGGTACCCCTGGAGCTCTTCGTAGTTGGACGGATCTCGCATGTCTCGATCCTTGAGCTCTCCTACAAGATAGTCCCAGCGGGTCGAGTCTCCCTGAGTTCGACCGTAAAACCTCACCGAGAACCAATCCTCTTTGTTTCCGCCCAAGTGGTTTGCCAAGAACCAAGCATCGGGTCGTTCGCAAGCGTTGTACAGTCCCCAGTAGATTCCGTTGAGGTACAAGTGGACGAACGCACCATGGGACCCCAATCCCGACATGGCAATCTGAGTGTCTCGCGCCCATTGGTCGCGTGTGTAGCTCGTGCTGTCCGGACTCCACTCGGTCACCCACGAGCGGTTCTTGCCGGAGCGAAGCACGATCCGATCGTAGGATCGCGACGCGGTCTCTCCGTTGAGAGGGGCATCTCGAAAAAGGCTGGACTCCCACTTTCCCGGACCATACTCCTTTTGGAACTCGAGTCTGAACGCGCGCTTGACGATGCGCCAGCTATGACCTCTGATAGCCGTATCCGACTGGGTATTCTTGGCCGGTTGGAAAGGGTACAAGAGCTCGACGGATGCCGGCTTCGTGCTTCCTTCACCGCTTTCCGCCCAATAGACGCCGCTTTTGGCTAAATCGATGCCTTGGCCCTCGGGCGATGGGACTTTGCCGAACAGATCCTCCTTGTCCAGGACGATGGAGAGGGTTGGAACCGCCTTGAGACCTTTTAGTACCTTGAACCGATAGCGTGGATCACCGAGGATTTCAGGGTCCATCTCATAGTCGAGAGGTAGCTGTTCTTCCATTCCGCTCATCAACATCGGTGTGGGATAACCTGGAATGCGGGCGCTCTGCCCAATGACATCTTTCAAGAAGACGTAGGTCTGCGTATCGACGTTGCTGGGAAGCATGCCTTTCTTGTAAGCGATGGCTCTGAGCGTCGTGGTTTTGTCGACGGTTGTTGTTACCGGGTTCGCGTTCCCCTTGCCACGTGTCGGCGTCGGCGTAGTTCCGTCGAGGGTAAAGCGGATACGAGCTCCGGGCGTCTCCGAGTGAATCAAGACGGTGATGCTCGAGGAGTAGAACCCACGTTTATAGTTGAATCGGGTGTCCCGTACGCGGTCGGCCTGCGCCTCCGCACCGGCGTTCCCGCCGGCCATCAGGACCAACAGCGCCGTCACGGCGACCGCATTTTGCACTGATGGTATGAAACTCATCAAGACTCATCCGCGCGCAATGGAGGCCTTGGGGAGTACATGCCGTCATTGGTGTCCCAGAGCTGTCGCCGACAACAGACCCAGCTTTTGGCAGCCCAAGACGTATTTCGAAGATTTGGTCATCCTTGGCTTCAAAGGATGAAACAAACCCGGCAAATCCAACTCGTTTGCGGGCGGCGCTTTGCCTTCGATAACCAGCAAGTCGGGAATCGAGACCCCGAATCGCTGATTTGTACGGGTCGTGGCAGATTGGTCGTAGCACATGATGTCGGAGTCGAGCGTGATGCGAACTGGGCTATCGAGTGCCTTGAAATGCTCGCGCCGGTAACGGGTCATGAGAATCGGTTCCGAACGAGCACGCAGCAATTCTCTTTGAGGGGCGGGCAGAATACGGAGAAGCCCCCTCAAAAGGTCGCTGAAGCTCAGCGATTGGAGAGGTGCCGAGGACTCGACCATCGCTCTCCACTTCTCGATGGCTAGCCCGACGCGCCGCTTGACTTCGAAGAAGAATCGACCCTCCGCATCGCCTTCGTCATACCATCGCAATCGCAACTTGTTCCGTTTTTCCACGCCGTCGATGCTCTCGCGACAAGAGCTCAAGCTGTAATCGTCGAAGTAAATGCTGCTCACCAACGACGAGTCTCGGTTGTAGATGATGCGCCTGCAATTGACTTCCAGGATTCCTCGGATTTTTCTGAGATCGCCTCCACTCGAAGCGAATTTGATCTCACGGCGAAATCCCGTCACTCCAGCCGTTTGATCCGAGGATTGGTGTAGTTGGAAGATGGG
>JAUVQL010000212.1 GCA_030598165.1 Acidobacteriota bacterium
AAATGACATTACGCGCTTTCCCCTGCGGAGACGGTCGCTCCCCGTATGCCAACAACGACATCGATAGCGCGATAACGAATGTGACAAGAGCTACACTTACGCGTCTCAAGTGCCCTCCCATTTTTGAGTGAGGGAATCCATCATTCATGCGAAGCTGTTGATGGTGTCAATGAACTGTCTCAGCCGCCCAAAGCTCCGACGATTGAAATCGAGTTGGATCCGAGCCAGCGCTCCCAACTGGGCGTCATCTTTCTCTTCCGGTAAAAGTGGTGACGGCTCGATCTGCCCTGAGAGAAGAATGTCCGCAAAGGACATGTTGAGCTGTTCCAGCTCTTGCTTGCTGAGACTGCGACGCAGCCGGATCATCAGACTATCGCCGACGTAACGAGAGGAGTGGTAAAGACGATAGAAGGATAAAACCTCTTCACAGGCCTTTTCCACCGTGTCTGCGACACGAAAAAGAGACTTGTCGGAAGCCGAGATCAACTCTTGTTGGACCATCTGCTCTTCGATGAACCGCATCAAATGTCGAAAATACCCGGTTTCAGGACTTTCCACCATGACAACTGGCATGGGAACTTGCTTTCCCGTCTGGAGCAAGGTGAGGACCTCAAAGGTCTCATCCATGGTGCCGAATCCACCCGGAAAGAGCACGACCGCTGAGGACTCCTTGAGGAAAAAGAGCTTTCGAGTGAAAAAGTACCGGAACGTCAGTAGCTTCCGGTCACCGCGAATGACAGGATTCGCCCGTTGCTCGAACGGTAGCTGGATATTGACGCCAAAGCTCATTTTCCGACCCGCTCCCTCATGGGCGGCACCCATAATGCCACTGCCAGCTCCGGTCACCACCATCCATCCTGCGTCGGCCATTCTTCTGCCCAAATCGCGCGCCCGTTCGTAGTTGGGATGCCCCGGATCGGTGCGGGCAGACCCAAAGACGGTGACCTTGCGAACTCTCCGGTAGGGGGTGAAAACGTTGAACGCATAACGCATCTCCTTGAGGGCGGCATTGGCGATCTTCAAGTCGATACGTTTGGCCTTCCCCAGCCCCAGTTTCAACGCGGAGGTGGCTATCTGAAGGACATATTCCCTATCATCCTCCCCACAGTGCTCCTGGACGAGCTTTTCCAGCTCGGCGTCTAGCTCGGGTCGCCCCGTGGAGTATCTCGCCCTTCGTTTGGCGGTCATAGAAACACCTGCAAATCCAGTCGGATATAAAGCTTCATAGTGTAGCGCGCCGTGGGTATGGCGTGCCAGCCAATTCCGGGGTGATTGGAGTCGCGTCTTGGGGCTCGTTCATAGTGGATGTCCCTCGGAATCTAGAAAGCGGAAAAAAACGAAAGATCCCTTCCCTCGGTGTGGAAGATGTGCTAATATTTGTTGTTTCGGCATGTTTTTGAGCCGCAAGAAATAAGGAGGTCGTCATTGGCTCATAGTCTTTCAGCAGTGAAGCGCATCCGTCAGAACGAGAAACGGAGGCTTAGGAACCGCTCCGATCGCTCACAACTACGGACTCAAGTAAAGAAAGTCCGACGAGCATTGGAAGAGGACGACTTCGAGACGGCTCGCACCCTTCTACCCCAGACCGCATCCCTCATCGATCGATTGGTGAAAAAGGGAGTGATCCACAGCAATACAGGCTCCCGCTATCTTTCCCGTCTAGCCCGGAAAGTCTCGCCTACCGCCTCGAACTGATTACGTCACTGGACGTCGTTCGACCAGCGGGAGTGTCCTTCTTACAGAGCGCAATCACAAGACCTTCCAGCAGCAATTTCGCTGGAACTCCCGTAGACTTCAACGCGAGATCGCAACGGTGAACATGATCGAGGGCCTTTAGAAGCCGTTCCTCGATGAACCGGCTCGATTGCTGCAGGACTCGTTCGACTTTCCACGGAGGAACTCCCAACAAGCTAGCGGCATTGGCCGGTCGTCGTTTCCCTTCGAGCTCTTTTGCAGCCAGAAGTTGTACGACCGTACGATCGATGAGCGCCAAGATGGGCAACGGGCTTTGCCCTTCCTCCAGCAACCGGCCGAGCTGCTTGAGAGCGGTCTTCGTATCACGGTTGGCTACGGCTTCAGTAAACTGGAAAATGCTTTGTGCTTTTCCGCGTCCCAAGAGAACAGCAAGGTCCTCCACGCCGGGCTTGCCACCGGCAGCATAGAGCGTAATCTTCTCGAGCTCGCTTAGCTGGCGACGCAGATCAGAGCCGAACTCGGCGACCATATACAGGATCTCCTCCCGCCCCAACTTGAGACGAAGTTGCTTCGCACGATCGGAGAGCCAGTTTTCCACCTCCCGATCCTTGAGAGGCTCACATTGCACGACAACGGCTCTCTTCTCGATGTCCTTCCAAGTCTTGCGACGTGCATCCGGCGACTTCTCTAACTCGAGGAGAAGCGTCGATTGAGGCGAAGGAGACTCCAGATAAGCCGATAGAGCGGTAGCATCGGCTTCTCGAGTCAATTTGGAGGCCCGGCGGACCCTTACCAGACGTCTCTCCGCCATGAGGGGGAACATGTTGCAGGCCTCGACGACCTCGTGAGCCGAAACCGCTTCTCCGTCGAATTTATCCAAGTTGAAGTTTGGGTCTTCTCCACCCAAAACCGCCGCTTGGATTTCCTCAGAAGCGAGCTCACACAGGAGATCTTGATTTCCAGTAATGACGTAGGCAGGGGCGAGAGCTTCGCCATCTAAGTGTTCTCTAAGGCTGGCGTAGCTTAGTTTCACGCGGAGAGTTTCGACTCCTCGTCAAAAGGCTTCGAGGATGCGACTGACCAAGGTTTTCGCAAACTCCTCGGCCAAACGGTCGAGGGCCATTCCCTCCTGGTCAAAGTACTGCTCGGCATCCTCTCCGACTTCGTACTCGTCCCGAAAAGAAAAGCTGGCGTCGGACCAAATCTCTTCGTTCTCCACCATGTCCATGAAGACAACGGACGCTCGAATAACGACCGTATAACGCGCGGCTTGATCGGCTGTCACATTCTCTCCACTTACGAGAACCGCCGGCACGACTTGAAATGCCGTCACTTGCCCAGACAGGACGGCATCGACGCCCACCTCTTCGGGACGAATGACGTATTTTCCTCGGGATGCGAACTCCTCCACAACCTTTTGTGTGAAGGTCTCTTCGATACCATGCCGGTCCGTCAGGTTCTCAAAAGTCGGAATGCCAATGGTCGTGATGTGAGCAGGAAGGAAATCACCTTTGCCGGCCAAACTGTAACCACAACCCGACAGCAAGAACGAAACACCCACAAGGGACCAAACCACTTGAAAGTGAGCTCGAGACATCGCCTTCACCTGATAACCACATTGACCAAACGACGGGGGACCACAATGACCCGCTGAATGGTTTTGCCGTCGGCCTCCGACTTGATTTTTTCGTCCTCCAATGCCCGCTCTCGAATCTGCTCTTCGTCCATATCCGCTGGAACGGAGATACGGTTCCGAATTTTGCCGTTGACCTGAAGGACCA
>JAUVQL010000206.1 GCA_030598165.1 Acidobacteriota bacterium
ATCTCGTTGACATCGCGGGAACCGGCCCGAATCAATTCCCGGATCTCGCCGGCCGTGACGCGCTCACAACGACAAACGATCGTGTCGTCGGTGAGCCGCTCGACGTAGAGATCCATCGGCTCCGTTATGTCGGTGCTTTGGATCTGAATCCCGGCGATTTGTCGCGCCATCGATTTAGGCGCTTTCACGAGCACCTTGAAAGTCTTGCTTTTCTTCTTTGGTGGTTGGGCACCTGGAAGACCTGAAACATTGATTGCGCCAGGACGGACCTTGTCCACCTCGCAGGTTCCCAAAACTCCGCCCACCGTGTCCAAGACGGTCACGGTATCACCTTTCTTAACTGATTCCTTGGCGAACTCGTGAGCAATTGTCACGGTGGGATTCTCCGGATCCTTACGGTAGTCGACCAAGGTAACGGCCAAACCCGGACAGATGGTCACGCATTGCCCGCAACCGCTGCAGAGCTCACCGATTTCGTCACCGATGAACCTCGGGATGTTTCGGATATCGTCACCCGTCGTGATCCCGTGTATCGGACACACAGAGATACAGGGATTACAGGGGATCTCCTGAGAGCAGTGGAAGATGGGAAAAATGCTCTCTTCCTTATCGGGAATGTTCTCACTTCGTATGGTGCCGGGCTTGGACTTGAGGACCGTTTCCGTTTGCTTCCACTCCTCCGGTGTTTCCTCGGCATCCTTGCCGAGTGCTCGGGCGATTTCCCGTCCCTTGATCTTTCCCGAGAACATGGCGGCCGAAGCCTCGGCGATCTCATGCGCGTCACCCGCAGCGAAGGCCTTCATGCCGTACTCTGTGGCCTTGCGATAGAACTCGTCGACCGGATCGAGTCCTACGGCAATGAGGACCGTATCGCACTCGAACGACTTCTCCGTACCTGGAATGGCCTTCCAATTGGAGTCGATTTGAGCAATGGTGACGGACTCGACGCTGTCCTCACCGTTAGCGGAAACGACCGTGTGGGATGTGTAGATCGGCACGCCAAACCGAACCAGTTTGTCTTTATGGACCTTGTAGCCGCCACATTCGGGCAAGGCCTCAACGAGGCCGACTACTGAGATACCTGCCTGAAGAGCATGGTAGCCCGCAATGAGCCCCACGTTGCCTCCGCCAACGATGAAGAGTTTTTCTGCAACTCGGACAAGATCCCGATTGACCAAGGTTTGAAAGGCTCCGGCACCATAGACACCAGGAAGGCTATTACCCTTGAAGATAAGTGATTTCTCACGCGCACCCGCTGCAACGAGGACCGTTTGCGGTTTCACCAGCATGTAGTGCTTGCCGTCACGAACGAGACCTACCTTCTGATCGCTGAAGACTGCGACGGCATTGGTGTTCGCCCAGCAATCCACGCTTTCGTACCCGCCGACTTGTTCTTCGAGAAGATCCCCGATCTCGACACCGCGCATGCCCGCGTAGCAGTCGGCCATCGATCCAAAGAACTTGTGGGTTTGGAGCACGAGCTTGCCGCCCAGTTTGTGCTTGTCGTCGATCACCAGCGTTTGGACTCCAACCTGCCCCAATTCGATGGCAGCCGACAAACCTGCGGGCCCGCCGCCAATGATGAGACACTCCACTTCAATCTCAGGAACCTCTCGGCACCCCGGCGCTTCATCCACATCAGGAAGCTCCGGATGGCCTTCGACGGGCTCCACCTTCATACCCGGTTCCACAAACTCCATGCAGGATTTCACGGGACGACCGCCCGCGATGACCATACATTGAGAACACTGGCCGTTGGCACAAAAGATACCTTGCGGCGAGTTGTCCTTCGGATGGTGCCCGAAGATACGGATTCCGTTGGCAAAAAGGGCGGAGGATATCGTCTCCCCTTCACGAGCCCGGAGCTTTTGGCCAGCCCAGAAGAAATCGACGTGCTTGCCCTCGACTACCTGCAAAATGGGATGTTCTTTGATATGGAAATCTTTAGATTTCGAGCCGGTTTCCACTGTTTTTTCTCCAGTCGATCGGTCCCCTCAATCCAGCGACACTAAAGCCTATTCGAAAGAAGAGGGGAGCGACAAAAGGGACAACACAACTATTGGAATGACGAAGGACGTAATGTTGTTGGGCCTGGCCTATCATATCTCCTTCTCCCCTTTGGGAGGAGATTCAAGCTTGGGGATTGTATCAGCGCATCAGGTGTCGTTCTAGCAGGTGTTGTGGATTAAGCAGCGATGTATATACAAGGTGTGATTCCGTTGCGCAAGTCGTGTCGGTGTCGCTAGTCGTTCGAGCTATCCTCCAGCTTACCTCCCAAGGGGAGAAGGAATTCGGTTCACCCTGAAATGCCCAGGGTCTACCACTTATGGCTTTCTGCAATCAACATGCCGATCTTCCAGAGAGGGAGCTATCTGGCCGATGCCAAAATACGACGCGTTTCTTAACGCATTTTTTTCACAACAACTTAACGCTCGGTAACCTTAAGGCATTTACATCAAAATCCCCTAGGACACGCCAGGATTTCAGAGCTCATCGAGCGAAATAACTCCCAAATGTAAGGGTGAACGCTCTCCCCCTGGGGCAAATCTCTCAACTGCACTAGCAGTAACGTCGTCGTCCGGGACAGCGGCTTCAGGCGGGAGAACCCATGCTGACGCCATCTGATACGTCGTTTTCGGCCAAAACTTCACCCAGAGTCCCAATGACGATGTCCTTTATCGGCGTGTCTTTACCGCTGAGACGGCGGGCTTCCAAAACCATCATGAGAAGACCCGAGCAACAAGGAACCTCCATGTGAGCCACCGTAATATCGCGCAGATCGTTTTCGCGGAGGATCTCAGTCAACTTGACCAAATGGTCCCTCGAGTCATCTAGCTTGGGGCAGGCCACTGCAACCGAATGGCCCTTGAGCAGCTTCTGATGAAACTGAGGAAACGCGACCGGCACACAATCCGCCGCCAACAAGAGGCTGGCACCTCGAAAAACAGGTGCTGTCGGGGGAAGGAGACGGAGCTGCACCGGCCAATGTGAGAGCTCGGAGGGGATGTCACCAACCGAACGGCCCCGATCCTTAGGTGCTGCCACCATCGAGCTCAATGGTACGAACTGGCTCGATGGGCAGGCCCGGGGAGCTTTGTTCTCCTGCGACTCGCGGAGCCGCGCCGCGACGGCAACTTCGTCAAACGACGCTGCTTCCCGCGCCTCGATCCGAAGCGCCCCTTTTGGGCAATCCCCAAGACACGCCCCCAGGCCATCACAAAGTTTGTCAGCAACGAGCCGGATCTTCCCATTCACTAGCTCGAGCGCACCCTCGTGACAGGAAGGTATGCAAAGACCGCAACCGTCGCATTTTTCCTCATCGATGACTATAATTTCTCGGGGCATAGCTTTATCCTCCCTACAACTTCCTTTCTAGTCTTTTTGCCAGTCTAGGGCCCGGCCGGCGAGGAAGCCTTGACATGGATCAAGCGCGATCCAATCTGAGATGAACCAATTGGGGACTCGATGACTAAAGAAGCACGGGAAATCATCGAACGCTGTCGATTCTTTCGTGGATTGACGAAAGGATCTCTAGACAGGATTCTCGCCTCGGCTCGCATCAAGAGATTTCGGCATGGCGAGCGGATCTTCAGCGAAG
>JAUVQL010000213.1 GCA_030598165.1 Acidobacteriota bacterium
AGCCGGGAGCACCGAAGGCGACGGTGTGGGTCTCGTGAACGTCGGGGGTGGCGTCACCTACTGGTTCGGACGTTACGGACTACGTCTCGAACTGCGAGACAATGTGGACTTTGATTTTGATGCCCACAATGTCTCTCTCCACATTGGCTTCACGTTCTAGTCCACCAAATGTGAAGGTGCGGATACCCGCGCCTTCACATTTGTTGCTCACCCTTCCGCCGACTCGCTCGGCCTCGTGCGGGGCAACGGATGGCTTTTCTTCAGTAAGAAATAGCCGAAGGCCAGACCCACGGTGATGGCCGCCGTTCCGAACAACGACAAGGGATTCGCATGGCCGTAGTCGATCTCGATGACGTGCCGTCCCACGGCAATCATCGCCACCAGGAAGACAACTTCCACGTGAATAACGTGATCCGTCAAGTACATCTTCACGGTCTCCATGAGCTCAAGACCGAGGAGAAGCACCAAAAATCCGGCAAAAATGATATGTAGTCGTGCTTGCATGAGATCCAGCTCATTGATTTGCCGGATCCGTTCCACGAGACCACTGAGCATGATGTAAGTGAACAAGCCTGTAGCAACCGCCAGCACGAACATCAGCAAGCCCAATAGGATGCAGACGATGAATACCTCGAACTTGTCGTGGAACTTCAGCAGTGCGTTTTTCATTTATAACCCTCCTTCTTTTAAATCACCGGTATTGTACGTCGGGAACCTTTTTGCAGCTTTCAGACTCTAACCCAATGAGCGCGGGATCTCTCGAGCAACTTCATCGAGTAGAGTCCACATCACGCATTCCACCAGAGCCATCACAAGAGCTCGGAGAATCGCGCTCATATTCAAGGGACGGGCAGATGAACGAGCGCGATCGAGAACGAACACAGGAGCGCATCGCCCACGCCGCCATCATGTCGGCCATTATCGGTCCGTTGATTGCGCAAATGGCGGTTGGCGCCTTGGCGCGGCTTCAAAACTTTTTCTGCCCGCTCAACTTTCTACCTATCTATGCGGCCAGTTTCATCTTGCTCGCACCAGGCTTCTATCTCATTGGGCGGGCAGGGGCAACCATAGCCATGCGACGGGAAATGCAGGGGGCCTCGCGCTGGATGACCTTGCTGGCACTCACTGTCGGAGGAGGACTATTCGGCTGGTTCTACTTCGAAGGCCTCGCTCTCCTCATCACTTGGGCCTTCAAGGACTATGCTCCTCTGTTGGCGCTACCCGGTTTGCGCGCCGCCATATCCACCTCCGCAGCGGTAGCGGCCAACTGGAGCATTCTCTTCGGCAAGAGAGAAGTTCAGGCATTCAGTCTGAGATAGGCTCGGCCTCGCTACTTTGGCTCACCGACCAGGCCATAGGCGATGAGCTGGTTCCCGTACAACGTCGGGACCAGGATGAGTTTGCTTTTGGGATCGTAGTCGAGATCGGCGCAGTAGGTTTGAGACGCCGCGGTATCCACGAGCACCTCGGTCTCGCCTGAAGGTCGAACCCGGAGCACTCGCCCCTCGTACTGAGAGACAATGTAGTTTCCTTCCCCATCCGGCCGAACTCCGTCGATGAGGCCCGGTCCCAACTCGATCGTGGCCTCGATGGCTTTCGACTCTCGATGGATGAACAGAAGATTTCCGCCCGTCAGGTTGCCTACAACCAACGTATCATCTTCGACGAGAAGACCGTTGGGATTTTCGAGAGGCCAACCCTCGAGCCACGCCTCGCAAGCCCCGTCTTTCAATCGATAGATAACATGCTTTCGAGAATCCGAAACGTAGATCACACCGTCCGAACCGACAGCAGGATCGTTGAGCATGCCGTCGGAAGGGCAAGGGGTTCGAGAGACGATTTTTGCGGAATCGGTATCGATCACGGCAACTCCGTCTCGCTCCACCACGTACAGACGATTACCAAGAATGCTCAAACCGGTGGGTCCATTGAGCTCGCCGACCCATTCGGCCTCGAGAATATCTCCATTCGGAGACACCTTGGATAGAAAACCCTCCTTCGACGGATTGAAGTTCGACACATAGAGCACACCTCGCCCAGAATCAAAGGCAACGGACTCGGGCGCCTTGAGGCCTTCACTGATTTGCCATTTGAGCGCTACACTTTCATGGAAGTGCTTGGCGCCTCCTTGCACCTGCCCGAGCTGACACATGAATCCCCAGCCTCCAAAGGTTTCGGTTACCATCAAGAGGAGCTCATTAGTTCCTTTTTTGAAACGAGGGTAGACGGCATCATGAAGCCCGACGATCCCTTGAAATTGCTCATCTCTTACACGAAATGCGGCGTCTCCCCGAAAGAGCAACTCCCCGTTGACGAAGAGGCTGACCTCGTCGCTATAGCCGAATGAAAGCCGCTTGACCTCGTCACGCTCCGATTCGATGACGGCACGGGCCAGAACGACCTCGGGTACCTGGGGCTTCTTGGTGACGGTGCGAGCGATGTCGACGAGTCCTCCCTGGTCGGAGCCGACCTCCTGCCATTCCAGGTTGTCCAGCCCTTGCGCTTCCGGAGTGCGGGAACGATCGATGTCCGAGACAGCGAAGGGTTGGGATATCTGCCACGACTCGATCATGTCCCTGGCCGGGGCAAACTTTGGACTCGGACCGAAATCGAGATCCACTGTCTCGCGAACCTCGAAGTTGGCAAAATGGACCTGCCCACCGGCCGGAGCTCGAAGGCCAACACCACCCTTACTGAGACCATGTCTGAGGTCATTGACCACGAGGGCTGGAGTGTCTTCATCTCCCAGGTACACTCGCGCACGATCTCCTAACACCTCGAGTCGGATATGAATCCACTCCCCGTAAGGGAAATCGGCAGCGGCAGTGAATCCCCGCCCGTTGTAGAGCTGCCAGCTACTCAGGCCGTTGGATACGGGAGTGTACTGGAGGGCATCGGGCATTTTGGGCTTGTGCGGCCGAATATAGAACAGCTCTAAGTTCTTCTCATCCCGTTTCCTGAAAGCGATACCGGGGAAACATCGCCGGCCGTCAACGGCCACATCTACCTCGATGACACCGTTCTCGAACGCGATGTCCTTCAAATCGGCCTGTCCCACCAAAGTTTTTTGCCCCAGAAAATCCTCGACCTTGCCGTTCGCAATGACCCAACGCTCGGAGTCGAAGGGAATGACTTCAGCCTGGCTATTAATGGTGGCAACTAGCATCACCACGATTAGAGAAACGAAAATGATGCCTCGCCTTCCAGCACTATTCATCGTTATTTCTCCTTGATCCCGGACGTCATATTCATAACTACGGAAGTATGGCAAATCCAGTGCCAATGAGTAGGAAGGTCACCACAAAGAACCGGTGGATATATGTCTTTTACCTAGAGAAAACGAATCATAAGAAGTAAGGCACAGGCTCACCTCGAGCCGTAACGGGCGTGGTTCTTTACGGTGCTTCCAAGGTCTTTACAGCTCTAACGTGGTGACTGCGTCTGGGGCGGGAAGCTCAAGAAAATATTCTGAAT
>JAUVQL010000134.1 GCA_030598165.1 Acidobacteriota bacterium
CGACGAGGGACGAGGGCATGGCTTACTCGTTCTTCCAGACTGGTTTTCTCTTTTCGAGAAACGAAGTAATGCCTTCGGTTGCGTCATGAGTGCTCATCAGCTCCTGGAGGTAAATCCGCTCGATCTCCGCCAGTTCGTGAGTAAGCTGGGCTCCTAAACGGACTCGAGACGCTTTGACGGCGTAGCGAAGGCTTGCTGCAGAGTGTTTGAGCACATTGTCTTTCGCCCAGGTTAGAGCGGCCTCACTCGGCTCTTCTACGATCGCATCCACCAATCCCATTTCTCGAGCTTCGTCAGCAGCGATGACCCGACCGGTGAGACAAAGGTCTTCTGCATTCGGGCGTCCAATTCGATCTGTAAGGATCATGGAGGCCACCGGGGCGAGGACGCCGAGGATGATCTCGGGTTGCCCGAGCTTTGCATCTTTCGAGGAAAAGATGCGATGGCAAAAGCTCACGATCTCGAGCGCGCCACCCAAGCATTGCCCTCTTATGGCGGCAAGGACGATGACGGAGCTGTCAAGCATAACTCTAAATAGGTTGTGGAAAGACGACAGCATGTTTTCCACTTGGTCGGGAAGGTGCTCTTGAACGCTGGCCCCAAAAGAGAAATGTTTGCCCTCTCCTTCTAGGCATATCGCTTTGAGATCCTTCGTCACCTTGGCTTTGAGAAAGACATCCATGAGGGCCTCGGTCATGGCTTTGTCGATGATGTTGCCCTTGGAACCGCCCACAAAGACACGCCAGTAAGCTCCGTCCTCCATGCTCTCGACGCGCACGGGACCATCGCTCGGTAGAAAATCCATGGGTTAGTTCTCCTTTGTTTCAGGAACGAGAATGATGCGATTCTGAGTCTTACGCTCGCGAGCGTCCCGGAAAGACTCATTGATGGAATGAAGGGGACGCTTCTCAATAAATGGCTGTAGGACCACCTGCCCCGAAAGGACGAGATCGACGACTGCCGGGTAGTGCTCGGGCAGACAACCCCAGTTGCCCTGGATGGTACTGTCCAGGACCATGATGTTCGACAGACAAACCGCGATACTCTGTGGTGTGAATCCAATAATGGAAAGGAAGCTACCTGGGCCGAGCAGGCTGTAGGCTGTTGTTTGGCCCTCAGGCGTGCCGGACGTCTCGAAGATTTTGTGACGCCAGCTCGGTATGTCGCGCTCTTTTGCAAAATCACGGATCGTTCTCTTGAGCTCTCTCGCGCTCATCTCATCGGAACGCAAAGCGAGTGATGCTCCATGATGCTCTAGTTTTTCCAACCGCTCCGGATCGATGTCCACCGCAACGACGACAGCGCCAAGAGCCTTTGCTACCTGTACACCAAAGCCGCCCACCGCTCCCACGCCGACGAAGATCGCCATATCTCGTGCAAAGAGACGACTGCGCCGAATGGCCTGATAAACGGTTGCAATGACACCGACCACGGCTAGGTCCGCTAGTTCTACGCCGTTGGGATTCACCTGGGGATCTTTGAGATCCGGCACCGGACACAAGCCCTTGGCCGGTAAGCGTGTGTGAGTTCCGAAACCTCCGTGGATGTCGTTACCAATGAAAACCTGGTGGGGACAAACCAGTCCCCGGCCGGCTCGACAAACCTCGCATTCGCCGCAAGGGACGACGGAAGGAACCACCACGGCCTTGCCATGAAACGGTTCGGCTCCTGGGCCCGCCTCTACCACGATGCCGCTCAGCTCGTGACCGAGCGTCAGCGGTAGAGGATGCCGTGTCGGTACTCCCTCGAAGCAAAACCCGAGGTCGGTTTGGCAGATACCGCATCCGGCGACTTGGAGGATGACCTCTTCAGGGCCAATTTGCTCCTCTCGCCTTTGGATGTCCATGGGTTCGCCGGACCGCCGAACCACCCAGGACGTAACGGGAATAGACACCTGTTGTCTCTCGAGTTTTATTGACTCACCCGACCGGCGCGAATCGTGCCGTGAAGTGGCGAAGGAATGGTGCTTGATCGACGATCTTCATTCCTCGTATCGCGTCTCGTCGCTCATGCACAGCAAGAATAGCCTCTACGGTGTAGTCCACATGGCTTTGTGTGTAAACCCGTCGGGGTATCGCAAGCCGAACCAACTCCAGGGCTGCGGGAACGTCATTGCCGGTCTCCGGATCTTTCCGGGCAAACATGACGGAGCCGATCTCGACCGAACGGATACCGCCTTCGATGTAGAGCTCCACGACGAGTGCCTGCCCCGGATACTCGCGGGCCGGGATGTGCGGCAACATGGCTTTCGCGTCAATATAAATGGCATGTCCACCGGGTGGTTGGACGATGGGAACGCCTTCGCGGCTGATGTGCTCGCCGAGGTATCGGGTCGAAGCCATCCTGTATTGTAGGTAGTCTTCGTCGAGCACTTCATTGAGGCCGATGGCGATGGCTTCCAGGTCTCGACCGGCCAAGCCTCCATAAGTTGTGAAGCCTTCGGTGAGAACGAGCAGGTCACGCTCTTGCTGAGCGAGTTGGTCGTCGTTGGTGCAGAGGAATCCCCCGATGTTGGCCAGGCCATCTTTCTTGGCCGACATCGTACAGCCGTCAGCATAGGAGAACATCTCGCGAGCAATCTCCTTGACGGACTTGTCGCTGTAGCCAGGCTCCCGCTGCTTAATGAAGTAGGCGTTCTCGGCAAACCGGCAGGCATCGAGGTAGAAGGGGATTCCATGCTTGCGGCAGACCTCCCGCGTCTCGCGAATATTCTCCATGGAGACCGGTTGGCCGCCGCCGGAGTTATTCGTAATGGTGAGCATCACGAGAGGGATCTGCTCCGCACCTCTCTCACCGATGAAACGCTCGAGCTCGGCCGTATCCATATTGCCCTTGAACGGATGTTGGGTGGCGGGCTGGAGTGCTTCCGGGATAGGGAGGTCCACGGTTTCGGTGCCCTGGTACTCTATGTTGGCGCGCGTCGTGTCGAAATGCGTGTTGTTGGGGACGATTTGTCCCTTCTTGCAAGTAATGGAAAACAAGATGCGCTCGGCCGCGCGACCCTGATGGGTCGGTATCACGTGTTCGAAGCCGAAGATCTCTTGGACAGCCTCCTTGAAACGATAAAAACTGCGACCGCAAGCATAGGCTTCATCTCCCCGCATGATGCCGGCCCATTGCTCGGCGCTCATGGCGGAAGTCCCGCTGTCGGTGAGGAGGTCGATGAGGACATCATCGGATTGGATGAGGAACAAGTTGTATCCAGCTTCTTTGACGAGCCTTTTACGTTGTTCCTTGGTGGTCATTCTTATCGGTTCCACAGATTTGATACGGAATGGCTCGATGATGGTTTTCACGAGGTCCCTCCTATCCCGAAAAAATGACAGGTTCACTCATAAAAGGAAGTCGAGTGAGTCTCCTGGCGAGAGCTCTCGAGCTTCTTGGTCTCTAACGAAGAGTCGAGCGCCGTTTTGGCCTCCTAGGATGGCTTTCGATCCTTCGGCTCTTATCCAGGCCCCCTCTCTGAGGCCTACCACGACGCAGTTATTTTCTTCCAAAAACTCTTGAATCCTCTGCTCCCTCGTTTCTCCCTTGTGAGTCGAGGTCGGATCCGGATCAAGATAATGTGGATTGATGTTGAAAGACACGAGATTCAGCGCGTCAAAGGTCGGAGGCTCCACGATGGGCATGTCGTTGGTCGTCCTGATCGTGACGCAGGCTACGTTGGAGCCCGCGCTGGTCCCGATGTAAGCCATGCCGTTCTCGACCCGGTGGCGTATGTCGTCTACAAGATCCTGTTCAATTAGGTGATTTAGTAAGCGGAACGTATTCCCACCGCCGATGAATAGGGCTTCGGCTGACAGGACCGCTTCCTTGGCGTGCGTCGACTCGTGGATGGAGTCGAGGTCATACCCCATTTGCGCGAACCGCTCTCGAGCGATGGCCGCGTACCCGTCTAGGTTGTGGAGCGCGAAGGGCACGACCAGGATGCGCTTTATCGGACCGAGAAAGTCCTGTATCTCGTCCGCGCAATGGTCGAGATAACCGCTTCCGTGGGATGTCGAATTGCTGATGAGAAGGAGTCGTTTCGCCATAGCGGGGGGTAGTTTAAACGATTGGAGTCGCTATGACGATTCTGTTAATGAGGTAGGCGTTTGCTATCGAGTTACAGTCCGATTAAAATTCAATTTCATGTTCACTCCTCGGTTATCCCTAGGAAAGACGATATGAAACCATTGCCTCAGTCCCAGAGAGTCCTTCACGATAAATACGGCCTCGGTGTCATCACGGAGGCAGATCGACATTACACGACCATCGAGTTCGACGAGCACGGAAAGAAGAAGTTCATTACGAGGATCGTCAAGCTCGAGACCTCAGATGAACCACCTCCGACACGTCGAAGAGCGCGCAAAACCCGTGCGTCTTAAAAAAAGGGTAATAAAAAGGTCGATTTCGGGGGCTAATTCGGGGACAGGTAATTAACCCCGACAGAGGAAAACCGGGGACAGGTAATTAATATTTCTCAGGCATTGGTCCAAATATTAATTACCTGTCCCCGTTTCTCCCAGAACCTGTCCCCTTTTTTCTTTACCTCTTCTTGACATACTCGAGGACTTTGCTGGCAGGGAGCTGTCTCGTTC
>JAUVQL010000040.1 GCA_030598165.1 Acidobacteriota bacterium
ACGTTCTCTCGCCGTTGAACCCGGCGAAATGGGTGCAGGGGTTGGAACGGAGCTCGTGAGAGCGGTCCTGGAAAAGGCCGGGCATTTGAAGCTCGAGAGCGTATACCTTCTGACGACAACCGCAGAAGGGTACTTTCCTCGCTTTGGCTTCGAGCGGATTTCCCGCGAGGAAGTGGATAGCAGGCTCATGGCATCCGAAGAGCTTCGAGGTGCTTGTCCAGACACAGCAGTGTGCATGCGTCTGAAGCTACGCTTGCAGTCATCCCGATGTTGACAGATGATCTGCTGGAAGGCAGACTATCGGCATAAACACCGATGGATGGAGTGAATAGGTGAAACGCAAACATAGACATGAGCTAAAACAAAACGATTTTCTCGTATGGATGGAACAAACCGTCGAGTGGTTGAAGGTGAACAAACGCCACCTACTAACGGGCTTATCGGTAGGAGTGGCGGCGGCCATACTCCTGGGCGGGATCTACTTATATGTCGGCCAACGTGAGAGTGCGGCGCAGAGTCTTCTCAATGAGGCTCTAGAGCTTTATCACGCACGCATTCAAGAAAGTGCTGTGGTCCAGTCTTCAACCGGAGAAGAGTTCAAGTCGACCGAGGAGCGGTATCAGAAGTCCCTCGAAGCTTTCGAGAATGTCATCGAGCAATATTCCAGTACGAAGCAAGGGCGGCAAGCTCGATACTATGCCGCGCTTTGTCAGATGGGACTCGAGCAATTTGAGGATGCGGAGAAGCTCCTGACCGAGGTCACCGGAGGAAATCGGGATCTCCTTCACTACTTGGGTAGCAAGGCTCTGGCGACGGTCAAAACCGAGGCGGGGGATTATAGTGCGGCAGCCGAGGTTTACCGTCGTCTCGTAGAGGACGCTAACAATCCTCTTCCCAAAGACCTTTTGTTATTCAATCTTGCGAAGGTCAACGAGCAAGCGGGCAATCTCGAGGAAGCGCTAAAGGAATACGGAAGACTCCTCGAGGAATATCCCAATTCTCTCCTGAAAAGCGAGGCTCTTCTGAGAAATGAGGACCTCGAGTACAGGTTGGAAAGTTGACTCTTCCAAACGAGCTGGAACCACCACCATACGTCGTTCGAAAGCCAAAATCCGCAAGTGTGGGACGTTGGATCTTCTGGATCTTTTTCTGCATCGGTCTGTTCATTTTCCTATCGGCCGTTGGTGTATACGTACTGCTACGGGGGCTGGATCTAGCCGCTCCCACTGTGTCGTCGGGGACGACCTTGACGGTCACTCTGTCGGGTAGTCTGCCGGAGGACACACTCTATGATTTCGGCAGTGCCTTCTTCAGGGTCGAGCGGCTTACCTTTCGAGACGTCTTGATGGCTGTTCGCCAAGCAAGAGACGACTCCAGGATCGACAACCTCCTGCTCGATGTTCGAGGTTCCGCCTTTGGTTGGGCAAGAGCCGAGGAAATGCGGAAGGCGCTCCTCGATTTCAAGAGCTCTGGCAAGTCTCTGACGGCCTACATCGAACAGGCGGGCAATATTGATTACTTTCTGGCATCCGCTGCCGACAGTGTTCACCTCCATCCGCAAAGTGTTCTCGACCTCAGGGGTATCCAGGCCGAAGTCACCTTCATGCGCTCCACTTTGGAGAAGTTGGGCATCGAGGCTGAATTCGAGCAAATCGGCTCGTACAAGAACGCGCCGGATGTCTACACTCGAAAGACGATGAGCGACGCCCACCGAGAGGCGACTCAGTCGATCGTAGAAGATTTGTATCATCGTTTCGTCTCGACCCTGGCCGAGGCTCGTTCCATGAGCGAAGAAGATATCAAGGCAATTCTCGATCGAGGACCGTATCCCGCCCAGGAAGCAAAAGAGCTCGGACTGGTTGACGGTCTTAGTTATCGAGACGAAGTGGAAAACGAGCTCTCCCGAAACGGAAGGAAATTCCGTCCATTGACCGTCAATAAGTATCAAGTGGATGCCGGAGACGGTATGGGCTTGGTGGGACGACCTAAGCTAGCCTTGATCTACGGTGTCGGAATGATCGTGGGGGGGGAAAGCACTGACGATCCTTTTGCCGGACGAGTCATGGGCTCGGATACGATTGCCAAAGCGTTCAAGGCGGCGAGGGAAGATCAATCGATTAAGGCGGTTGTTTTCCGGATCGATAGTCCCGGTGGATCCGATGTGGCTTCCGATGTCATATGGAGAGAAGCATTTCTCACCATGGAGCGGAAGCCGGTCGTGGTCTCCATGTCGAACGTTGCCGCCTCGGGCGGATATTGGATCGCGACGGCATCGAACGCTATTGTTGCCGAGCCTACCACTATCACCGGCTCTATCGGCATCTATGCGGGCAAATTCAATTTGAGCGGGCTCTACGAAAAACTCGGCTTCAACAAAGAGCGCGTCACCATGGGTGAGAGTGCCGACTTCTGGAGCGACACTCGCGGGTTCAGCGAAGAGGAGCGGAAGCGTTTCCGCAACATTCTCGAAGAAGGATACCGGCGGTTTTTGGAAAAAGTGGCGACAGCGAGAAACAAGGAGACAGAGGACGTCGATGCTCTTGGGCAAGGTCGAGTTTGGACGGGAGCACAGGCACTCGAAAGAGGATTAGTCGACGAGCTCGGTGGCCTCGAACGTGCTGTATCCTTGGCAAAAGAAAAAGCCGGTATCGCTGAATCGAGAAAGGTATTCCTGGAGATTTATCCGCGCAAGAAAAGCTACTTCGATGTGCTGCTTGGCAAAATGGTGCAGGGCGCTCCCGAGTTCGCCGGTGGAATGGGATTCGATCCGAAACGTCTCGTCGCGAACTCTCCCGCAGTTAACATGCTTCTCGAAGGAAGACCGCTAGCTCTCATGCCCTTCAGCATCGAGCTCAAGTAGGTCTTCTTGAATTCTCGAGTTCTCGAGTTCTCGAGTTCTCAAAGATGTATCCAAGCATCTTGTACACCAGCTTGGCGGCCAAAAAATTAGGAGCTACGAGCCCTGGAATGGGGGCGAGCTCGCTGACGTCAAAGCCCACCACTTTTCGTTTCGAAGCAAGTTCTTTCAGAAGGTCACACACCTGATACCATCCGAGTCCTCCCGGCTCGGGAGTGCCCACTGCTGGCATCACTGATGGATCGAGACCATCGAGATCCACTGTGAGGTAAACGGGAGCGTCTTCGAGGGCTTCCACGACTTTACGGAACCACTCGCGATCTCGTTGGATCTCATGTGCGAAAAAGACTGTGGTGGGTAGTGTGGGAAGAGCCTCGATCTCATCGCTCGAGATACTTCTGATGCCGACCTGTACGCCGGTCGTCAACTCCAGCACTCGTCGCATCGCGCAGGCATGTGAGTACTCGCTTCCTTCATAAGCTTCCCTCAGGTCTCCATGGGCATCGATTTGAAGAACCGTCAGGTCCGGATATTTTTCGAGGTGAGCTTTGACCAAAGGCGGCGTGATGGTGTGTTCTCCACCCAATGAAACCAAGAATTTCTCTTCGCTCAATATCGATTTGGCTGTCTTGTAGATCTCTTCCACCATATCGTCGGGGGAAGACACGATGGTCTGGATGGCCGGGAGAGTGTGAATGCCTCGAATCGATATATCGGAGTGTAGTTCCTCGTCATAGAGCTCGAGATAGCGCGAGGCATGTATGATTTCTTGGGGGCCGTTGCGAGTCCCGGCTCCAAATGAGGTGGTGCCTTCGTACGGAATCGGCAAAATCGCAATCTCTGAGCGCTCGAAGGTATTGTCTTCCGGCTCGAGTCCCCCGAATGTAAACGGCTCACCCGTCTTGTATTCAATCATGAAAAACCCCGTTTCCTTGGGCAGTCAAGCAGTCGTAGGCCCGGCTGTCCGCCTTCGCTTCGACTCATCCATCCATAGTCGAAGCTACGGCGAGACCTCGCCGAAGCCGTTGGAACAGCTTCTATCACCAACGGCGAAGGCGGGCGCCGGGCGATTTTGCAATCAGTAGTCGGCAGTCAGGCAACGCTAAACTATGTTCTCGAGTTCTTGCATCCTACTCGAGTCTTTTCTTCAATTCCGCCAGTGCTTGAAGTGCCTCTAAAGGCGTCATGCTTTCCAAGTCGAGTTTCCGAAGCTCGTTGGCGATGCGAGCCTCGGCTTCAGCAAACAGAGGCAGTTGTCGCTCAGCCGTTGGTAACGGAGCACTTTCCCCTGCGGAGAGGCGAGGCCGTCCTTCGGGGTCAAACTCCGTTCGCTCGAGATTAGACAAAATTTCCTGGGCCCGCGCAATGAGAGGGCGTGGCAAGCCGGCCAGACGGGCGACTTGAATGCCGTAGCTTCGATCGGAGCCGCCCGGAACCACCTTTCGCAAAAAGACGATGTCGTCCTTCCACTCCTTGGCGGATACGTGGTAGTTCACGACTCCAGAAAGCTCTGATGCCAAGTCTGTGAGCTCGTGGTAGTGCGTTGCAAAAACAGTTTTTGGCCCAAGGCGCGATTCGGTGACAATGAATTCCGCCACGGCCCATGCCAGTGACAGACCGTCGAATGTGGCGGTGCCACGGCCGATCTCATCCAGAAGAATGAGGCTGTTGCGAGTCGCATGGTGGAGGATGTTCGCGGTCTCCTGCATTTCCACCATGAAGGTAGACCGCCCTCGCGAAAGATCATCCGAAGCCCCAACCCGAGTGAAGATGCGATCCACAATGGGGAGCTTCGCCTCTTCGGCAGGAATGAAAGAACCCATTTGCGCCAAGATGACGATGATGGCGGATTGGCGGAGAAAGGTGGACTTTCCTCCCATGTTGGGCCCGGTGAGAATAATCAAGCGATGATCCTCATCCAAGGTCAAGTCATTGGGTACGAAAGGCTCACGACTCGACGCCTCGATTACCGGGTGCCGTCCTTGGCGGATGTGTAAATCGAAATCCTCGTGGAGGCGAGGCTTGGTGTAGTTGTTGACGGCAGCAACCTCTGCCAATGAAGACAGCGCATCGAGAGACGCAATGGCCTCCGCGGTGCGGCGGATTCGAGCGGCTTGATGCGACACTCTCTGCCGGAGTGCTTCGAAGAGATCGTTCTCGATGATGTTGATTTTTTCCTCTGCGGTGAGGACTTTTTCTTCGTACTCCTTGAGCTCGGGAGTGATGTAGCGCTCGGAGCCGACCAACGTTTGCTTGCGGATGTAATCTTCGGGGACAGCGTCGAGCTTGGACTTGGTGACCTCGATGTAACAGCCGAAAACTCTGTTGTAGCGGACTTTCAAGGTGGTGATCCCGGTGCGCTCGCGCTCCCGTTCCTCGATCTTGGCTAGCGTTTGCTTCCCCTGGCTACGCAGTTGCCTCAACTCGTCGAGCTCGGCGGAAACGCGCTCCCTAATGACACCACCATCCTTGAGGGTGGCAGGCGGTTCCGAGACCAAGGTGGACTCGATATCCGTTCGAACATCTTCCAAGGGATCGACGCAATCTCGGAGCTCGCGGATCAAAGGCGCCCGGGTCGATTCCGTGAGTCCCACAACGCGTGGAAGCTGACTGAATGACTGAGCCAGCCCAACGAAGTCCCGGGGTCCGGCCGCTCCTAAAGTGATCCTGGATAGCACTCGCTCGATGTCGATGGTGGACTTAAAGAGCTCTCGGAGCTTTGAACGCAAAATCGTATCGAATGCGAACTCCTCGACACTGTCCAAACGTCTGCCAATTTCGTCGACTTCCACGAGAGGTCGAAGTAGCCAGCTTCTAAAGAGACGCGCTCCCATGGCGGTTTGGGTGTGATCGATCACGGAAAGGAGACTTCCTTGTCGGCCACCGTCGGAAAGTGAACGCGTGAGCTCCAGATTACGCTGGGTCACGGGATCTAGTATCAGGTAGTTTGCTTCTTCCTGAAGCCGCAATGTAGAAATGTGAGCGATCTGACCTCGTTGCGTCTCATCGAGATACTGAAGCGCTGCCCCGGCTGCCGCCACGGCCATCCGACGGTCTTCGACTCCAAAACCATCCAACGAAATTGTGCCGAAATGTCTCAGGAGGAGCTCGCGGGACGCCTCGTAGTCGAATCGCCAATTCTCTCTCCGCGTTTCTACGGGACGGTCGGAACCTCCAAAGCCGTTCCAGACCTCGTCAGGGAGATCGCAATCTTCCGGTAATACGATCTCGCGCGGGCGGTAAGTTGCCAAACTGTGCTCGAGCTCTTCCCAGCGTTTATCCCCCCGGAACTCGGACGTGAGGAAGTCGCCGGTAGAAAGATCGACCAGCGAAACACCAAGCGCTTGGGGCTCGAGAATCACGGCCATCAGGTAGCTTGTTTCTTTTTCTTCGAGATATCCTTGGTGGACGTAGGTGGAGGGCGTGACGACTCGCACGACTTCTCGTTTCACGATGCCCTTGGCATGGCGGGCGTCCTCGACTTGGTCACAAACCGCCACTTTGAAACCCTGGCGGATCAGACGGCCGATGTAAGTGTCGGCGGCGTGATAGGGAATACCGCACATGGGAATCGCGACGCCGGACCGGTCTTTTTGGCGCGAGGTCAACGTAAGCTCTAGAGCACGAGATGCCGTCATGGCGTCGTCATAGAACATCTCGTAGAAATCGCCCATCCGAAAAAACAAGATGGCGTCGCTCACCTGCCGCTTGATCTCATGGTACTGCCGCATGGCAGGCGTCAATTGGCTCTTATCGCTCCTGAAACTCTCACCTTGGGCCCCCCCCGAGGGCCAGGGAACGTGCATTCTAACTCGAAGTGTTTGTTGGGGACAGCCCCCGACTAAGTGCCCCGATTCATAACTGCGGTCAGATTCGAACGCCGATCCATCCCGTCTGGCTGCGTTGCTCGTCGGTCATATATTTGTACAGATGCACTGATGAGGGTCCGCATTGTAAGATGCATGCGATGAAGGTGCTGGCTGTCGACACGACGAGTAACGCGGGAAGCGCCGCCATTCTTGACGGAAACATCCTAAGAGGGCTGATTGGTTTTTCACGGAAACCGGGTTACGCGGAGAAGCTTCTTCCAACGGTGGAGCAGATGCTCGAAGCGCTCTCGCTCAACCTTTCCGATGTGGATGGACTAGCGGTGGCGGCCGGCCCGGGATCCTTCACGGGTCTCCGCATCGGCATTGCCACAATGGAAGGCTTGTCCTATGCGACGGGACGGCCCATTGTCGGCATCTCTTCCCTCGAAGCCACGGCGTACCGCTACCGCTATTGGAAAGGGTGGGTGGCATCGTTTCTGGACGCCCGTAGGAAGGAGATCTTCGGTGCCTTGTACCGAGCCAATGGGCAGGAGCTCGGATTGGAGATCGAGCCTGTTTGTGAGCCGCCCGAAAGGTTTATTGCCCGCCTCCCCAAGGAGCCCATCCTCCTTGCTGGGAGCGGAACCCTCGTTTATCGCGAGCTTCTCTCTCGTGAAGCTCAGCGTCAACTCCAGTCCGCGTCACCATCGTTCTTTCTAGCCGAAGAAGTGGCGCGCCTCGGCTCAAAGCGACTTCAAAAAGGAAGCTCGACGCCGTTGGGGAAACTCGAGGCCATCTACTTACGCGCCTCGGATGCAGAGATGGCGAAGCAGATAAAATCGTCCGATAAACAACCAACGAATCAACCATGACCGGGATAAGAGAGAAAGCCGCCAAGGTCAGCTCTCTTTATGTCATCGAGCCCATGCGGGTCGAAGATATCCTGGAAGTTGTCTCCATCGAGCGCGTAGCTTTTTCGAATCCGTGGTCCAGAGAGGCATTCACCCATGAGATCGAGCACAATCCGTTTAGCCATCCTACGGTGGCACGGACGAGGCGAGTGGGGACGCAGGGGGTAGCAGGCTACTGCGTGAAGTGGGTCGTGTTCGAGTTGATACACATTCAAAATATTGCCGTTCATC
>JAUVQL010000260.1 GCA_030598165.1 Acidobacteriota bacterium
CGCCGCGGCCCCCGACCTCGAGAGCCATATAGGGACCGCTCCGATAACCCCGGCTCATATACAGAACTCCGTCTTCATAAGCCGGTGCCGGTAGAGCGTAGCGTTGGGGCTCTCCAGCGTACCAGAGAAGCTTACCGGTCGTGGGATGGTAGCCGGTGACCCTATCGGTGGAGTTCACGATCAGTTCATCCCCTTCGGACTTGCGTACGACGAGAGGAGTACTGAAGGAGGTTACCCCTTTTTCACGTTCGACCCTCCACTTCTCCTGTCCCGTCCTTTTGTCGACCGCCAGAAGGTAGGAGGCGGGTCGATGATAGCACTGCAAGATGAGCAGGTCTTCGTATAGGGTGGGAGAGCTGCCATGTCCCCAATTGATGTCGAACGGGGAGAACTCCAGGCCGAGATGTCGTTTCCATTCGAGCTTCCCATCGAGGTCCAAAGCAATGAGCTGACCGGTGCCAAACCAGGCGTAGACAAGCTTTCCATCCGTGACTGCGCTAGGGCTGGCCATGTTGTGTTTCCGATGAACTTCGGGAAAATGGCCTTCCGCTTCGAGCTTATACTCCCAAAGGCGTCGACCATCCGCGCGGTGAAAGGCTTCCACCAGAAAGGTCACCTTGCCGTCGTCGGATCCGACCACCCCACCACCGAGGGGTCTCTCATCCGCCACTCCCTCGTTTCGTGCGAGCGTAGGATGTGACCCGCTTCTTAGAACGCCCTTTCCAAGTTGGGAGGTCACAAAGATCCGGTCTTCCCACACGATGGGTGACGAGACACCAAGCCCTCCTAAGAGGACTTTCCACTCGATGTTCTCGGTACGGCTCCACCGGTCGGGAACGGCTTTCTCCTTGGAGACGCCTGTACCGTACGGTCCCCGCCATTGAGGCCAATTCTCACCATGAACAATCCCGGCGAGTGAGAGTCGAAAAATGGCGATGGCTATGAGAACGCGCATGTAGATCCTCCCTCTGTTTGCTTATTCTCATGCAAACGCAGGGGGCGAGTCTACTCGCGTGAATCAGGTGGGTGGCCGCTATCCGTTAATCGGAAGCGTTGAGATCGGAAGCGTCGAACAAAACGGCCTGTTCGCCCCTTTTTTCGATGAGCTTTTGAAAATGGGTGACGATCTTGTCCCGTCTATCCAAAAGAGTCGCTATTTGCGAGGAGTCCAAATAGGGATGTAAGTGCTCCTTTAGAAGCTCATCATCCAAAGTCTGTAGCTTCTCCCACGCGGTTCGCTCACACAGGAGGATGCTGTCGATGTCTTCGACTCTACCTGTGACAAGGAAGGAGCGGGTGTGATCGATGAACCAGAGTCTTCCCCGGGAGTCGATGAGCATGTTGCCCGTGTTGCGGTCGAAGTTGTAGATGAGGGCGTCGAAGACGCGCATCATCTGACGTTGGAGCGTCCACCGTTTATTTGCCAGCGTGACGATGCCTTCTTCCACACGGTCCGTCATGCTTTTTGCGTTCTCCACCCAAAGCTGAAGGGAACCGTCCTTGCCATCGATGGTTCTCGAAACGCAAGGGGGGACGTTGTCGATGCCTAGGAGTCGGCTCAACTCGTAGGCAGCGCTTTCGTTGAAGTAACTGTCACTGAAATCCCGGTACGTCTTGCGGTTGATTTGGAGGGTGTTCTCTCGTTCGTGAACACTGCGAAATATGGCATTAGCTCGCACGCCGTTTTGTTCGAGCTTCACCTTTAGAGGACGGTTGGAGCCCGAGGAGAGCTCTTTGGTGGCGACAACTTCAGCCGTGCGCAGAAACTCGAGAATCTCTTCGTGCTTAGTGAAAGGAAGGGACGTCCCGTCCGGCCCCAGCCATTTTGTCGGCGTCAGGGATATGTCATTTGTCGACGATGGCGCCGCCGTGGCCGCTCTCGATCTAAGCGTCTCATTTTGAAAGGCTTCTGCGGAAACCGTGGTTATCAATATCAGTGTTAAACTTACAATTACTTTCACTAGTGGTACACCTTTTTCTTTGTATTTCACCTTATGAGACGAAAACGAATCGGAAAAGTTCCCGGGATTTGGAATGCAATCCGGGCCGGTTGGGGACAGCCCTGGATTCGGAGTCCCGATGGATGGCAGGAAGCCTATTTAGGCACCGTCATTGGTGTAATCACGAGGACGAATGTCACGATGATCAGAATCAGCGTGACGAGTGGAAAAATGGTCCAAGCGACACGGCTCATGGTCGAGTATCTCGCGTTAGCTGAGCGCTTGAGTGCGCGGTCCTCTAATGGAGCGCCCACCAGCATCATGCCCAGTAGTGCAAAAAAGCAGGATGATAGGACAAAAGTCATTGCTGTTGCGATCTCCTCGATACTCCTCGATGAGAAACCAAGAAGAACCTGTACACAACCAATGAGCGAGCCGATGAAGCCTGTAACAGCGAATCCAAAAGTGAAGGTCTGTCCGCCTGCGGTGGTTCCGACAAACAATGCGATGGCTAATGTCCCGCCGAGGACGATGAGTAGAGACGGCCAGTACATCACCCACCCCCATGCTGTAAAAATCGGCTCGGTGGCATTCATGTCCGCCCTTATCAATATTCCGATGATCATGGCAATGAAAAGGATGTAACCGACCAAGTGTGCCAGACTCGAGGTGGAGGTCGTCTCCTCATTCTCTTCGGTAGGCTCATCTCGAGGATTAAATGACCATTGGCTCCTCAACTTCAATGCCGGC
>JAUVQL010000132.1 GCA_030598165.1 Acidobacteriota bacterium
AAATATTCATCTCTATCTATGCCGCTACTGTGTTCGATTCCGGTCCATCAAGCCCAGCACGAGCGTACCGACCACACTATTGCCCGCGCAGAGGATCAATGCAGACACTCCCTCGTCTACGACCGCAGGACGTTCTATTGCCATTCCTACAACTGCCAATATCAACAGGTCGATCACGGAAGCCACGAAAAAAAACAAGAAACGGGCGGCCCACCCTCGAATGATCATCCAGCGGCTGACGATACCCGCCAGGAAGCCGACGGTGGTCTTCGACAGCCCATTGAGTCCTAATAGCCCACACGAGAATGCATCTTGTATGAGACCACCGACCGTACCGGTCAACATCCCTTTCGTTCGACCCCGAACCACGCCAAACGTCACCGCAGTGACGAGGAACAGGTCCAAGTAGGTTTGAAGTGGCCAAAAGTATCGTCCTCCAAGCGTTTGAACCATAAAGGCGACTCCGAGAGCCGCCACGATCTCGACTACTTTCACTCCATTCTCAATTCAACATCAGCGTGGTGATGGAAGAGACTGCACTTGCAGGACCGACTCATCCCAGGTGAATTACGGTTACTCATTCGACTCTCTCGACAAATCGATGTTCGCTACCCAGAACGTCCAAAATGAATACTTCCTCCAATCGGTCGAGACGAGCTGCAGGCTCGACGGTGATCACTTTGAACAAACGTGGTCCGTTCGAGACCGAAGAAACACGCCCTATGGCAATTCCCTTTGGGTAAATCCCATCAAGGCCGGACGTCACAGCCAAGTCGCCCACGGACACGTCTTCGAGGTTGCTGACGTATTTCATCTGAAGCTCAGTATTACCTGCACCAGAAACGAGCCCGCGAGAACGGCCTCGAACAAGAAGCGCGCCAACCGAGCAATCACGATCGGAAAGTAGCTGCACCTGAGCCACATTGGATCCCACAGCAATGACTCTTCCCACAACTCCCCCTGGTCCGATAACCGGCGCGTTGAGCCCGACACCATGCTCCAGTCCTCGATTGACGGTGATCGTCCGGAACCAGGCGCTTGCATCGAGCCCTACCACCTCAGCGACCAATGATTCGAAAGGGAATCTCTTCGCGAGATCGAGCACTTGGCTCACCCGATCGTAGCTGGCAACGATTTCACGCTCCATCCACAGCGATTTCTCGAGACGGGCTACCTTCTCACGAAGTTCGTGGTTCTCCTCACGTACGCCTCTCAGATCGAAATATCCGTACCAAGTTGAGCGAATCCCACTCAAGACAGCCTCGCCTCCTCTTTGCAGAGGCGATAGAGCAACCATTATCACTCCCTGAAGCGCCGAGTGCCCTCTTTCCGTTGTGATCTGCGAAGAGATGAGAAGGGCGTGTCCCACGAGCACCAAAAAGAAGACGACGTGACTTCCACGTTTCACCAGTGTGAATCCACTTGTCGCCATGAATCAGACTTCTCGTTTGAGTTATTGAACCCCTGGTCCCGTGCAGGGCGCGCACTGCGGGGTTAGTACGTATCGTCTTCCAACTACCTTGTTACACATCCTTGACTGCGGCAGTCAAGCAGTCGAGCAGCCAGAAGTCAGGATTTGATCGCTAGTTCCTCATGCGGCGTTCCATCTAACGGTGCGGATGCTGTCTCGATACAGCTGACTGCTCAATCCAGACAAACTTTTCTCAGGAGCTTAAGATCTTCCAGCATCTTCCCAGTTCCCAGCACCACAGAAGACAAAGGATCTTCACTCATGGAAACGGGAAGGCCGGTCTCTTCTCTGAGTCTCTTATCCATGTTCTTTAGCAAGGCACCTCCCCCGGTCAGGACGATGCCTCGATCGACGATGTCTGCCGATAGCTCGGGAGGTGTTCTTTCCAATGCCACTCGAATGGCGTTCACCAAAATGCTCACCGTTTCTTCTAGGGCTTCGCGCATTTCTTCATCGGTCACGACCAGGGTCTTGGGAATTCCTTCGATGAGGTTCCGCCCTTTAATCTCCATGGTCATGGGTTTGTCTAACGGATAGGCGGAGCCAATCTCCATCTTGACTTGCTCTGCACTGCGCTCTCCAATGAGCAAATTGTATTTCTTGCGCAGGTACTTGATGATAGCTTCGTCCATCTCGTCACCCGCCACTCGGACGGAGCTACTGTAGACGATGCCGGCCATCGAGATGACTGCAATATCGGTGGTCCCTCCTCCGATATCCACGATCATGTTACCCGAGGGCTCGGTCACAGGTAAGCCCGCTCCGATCGCCGCAGCCATGGCCTGATCAACCAGAAATACTTCACTCGCCTTGGCCCGGAGAGCGCTGTCCTTCACGGCGCGTTTTTCGACCTGGGTAATTTCAGAAGGTATCCCGATGACAATCCGGGGAGCCACCCACACTTTGCGGTTATGCGCCTTTTGGATGAAGTAGGTCAACATCTTCTCGGTGACCTCGAAGTCGGCGATAACTCCATCCTTCATGGGCCGTATAGCTGTAATGTTGCCCGGCGTGCGACCGAGCATCTCCTTGGCTTCCTTCCCAACAGCCTCCACCTTGCCAGTGACGTTGTTGATCGCCACGATAGACGGCTCGGACACAACGATCCCCTTGCTCTTGGCAAAGACCAAGGTGTTGGCGGTACCTAGATCAATGGCTAGTTCGTTAGAGAAAACACTGAATACTGAGCGCAGGTTCATGGAGGTAATGTTGCCACTCGCTTTCTTTGGACCACTCTACGAATCGATTACCGACATTCATTGTTGGAATTTCTCGGCCAATGCCACGGCATCCTTGCCGCGTTCCTTAACACTATACATTGCTTGGTCGGCCTTTTGAATAAGATCCTGAGGAGTCGCGCCATGTTCCGGGAAGCAGCTGACACCCAAACTGGCCGTTATTCGGACGTTCAAATCAAGTTCCTGGAGGAACGGATGGCTCTTGAGGGCCTGGCGGATACGTTCCGCCACCAGGACGGCACCGGGGGCATCGGTATCGGGCAATATCACCACGAACTCGTCCCCGCCATAGCGCCCGACCACTTCCTCCTCCCTGACCGATCGTTTGATGATGGAGCCCACTTCGAACAAGGTTCGACTTCCGCAGAGGTGACCGTGCCGGTCGTTGACATTTTTGAAACCGTCTAAATCCAAGAAAATCAACGACAAAGGATTGTTATGTCGACTCGCCCGGCTCAGCTCTTTTCCCAAGTAGGAGTTCAAGTAACGAGAATTATAGAGCTTCGTCAAGTCGTCGGTCACCGCAAGACGCTCGGCCCTTTGGAATAGGAGGGCATTTTCGAGGGCGATGGCTGCCGGCTCGACCAGTGTCAGAAGCAGCTTGAGATCCCGCTTTGTGAAACGGCTTCCCGCCTCTCGGTTCATGACCTCCACCACTCCAATGGTATTCCCCCGCGAGGCCAAGGGCGCGCAAAGCACCGACCGAGTCTGGAATTGGGTTTGTTCATCGAACCGCCGCATAAAACGTGGGTCACGGCTCACGTCGTTCACGATGACGGACTTGCCCGTCTTCGCAACCCAGCCGGCGATTCCCTCTCCTATCTTGAGTCGGATGTCCCCAAAATCATCACCCTTTTCGCCCAGCGCCATCTCGAAGGTCAGCTCCTTCTTGTCCTCATCAACGAGTAATATCGACCAAGCTTCGGACGGGATGAGCTGCTGGATTTGGGACATGACAACCGCAACGACACGAGACGGCTCCAAGCTGGAGTTGGCAGTGGATACGATATCGCCGAGCACTTGCAGACGCTTTGAAGTCTCCCGGAGGCGACGAATCGCATGGGAAGCTTTCCTGGCCGTCTCGTGTTGCCGTTGCGCATCGGCGAGCAGGGAGTGAATGCCATCGGCCGACGGCACTTCCGTTAAATGCAGCGCAAATCGGGAGCGGCGCCCCGGCTCCGCTGACGCCCCAAAGGCAACCAGAGGAACCTCGGGGACAACCTTCCTTAGCCAGCGAACCAGGTTGGGCTCCGACTCAATCCCGTGGGGCTGCTCGACAACGATGGCGTCGAAACACTGGCTGGGATCGAAATCTGAACGGGTGAAGCGGGAAAGATCGAAACGGGTCAGAGATATGCCGTCTGAACGTGCCAAAGACTGGAAAGCCCGATTCGCATGTGTGGTGGCATAGAACAGCGCCAGATTAACGCCGCCTGGATTCTTCTTTCGTCGGCTTTTCACATTATTTCGGACAGAAGGAGCACTTCTTCCGGACTTCGGGCTTCTCACCCCGGCAGTCTCACTCCTTGTCATTTTCGATTACCAGAGGCTGTCGATCTCGGCGGGATGTTAGCCCAACCCATTGAATACTCATCTTGCATCGAAGACGTTCTGACGGAATGGGCACATTGGGCGTCAAACGGACGGAACGATGACTCACCACTTAAAATAACGGCAATGCTCAATTCATCAGGAACGTTACTATTCCGAACCAATCGTTGCGTAGACGGTTTTTTCAGCGGTTCCGCCGCTTCGTTTGTACGCTTTTACTACGATCGCGTGTCGGCCGAGACTACTGATAGTGAAATAATGACGAAAGGAACCATCAGCCCTAACGTCGACTCGTTCATCATTGATTGTCACCACGGCATCCGGCTCCGTCACACCGTTGACAGTGACCAGACCATCAGGAGAAACCGTCGGTTGCACCAGTCTGAGCG
>JAUVQL010000236.1 GCA_030598165.1 Acidobacteriota bacterium
AGAGCCACTCCGCATCCACCAAAGCCTGCTCCGGTCATACGGGCACCAAAGCAAGCGGAGTGTCCCCGGGCGAGCTGAGAAATGAGGTCGAGCTCTCGGCTCGAGACTTCGTACAAATCACGGAGGCTTTCGTGAGACGCGTTCATGAGACGACCGGCCCGCTCCAAATCTCCGCTTTGGAGCGCCTGCGCCATGTCGGTGGTTCGTTCATTCTCTCGAACCACATGCTGAGCACGTCGATGCGCTACCGGTTCCATTTCGTCTTTGCTCTCCGCGAGCATCTTCGGAGTGACATCGCGTAACGCTCGAATGGAAGGGTCACTTTGCTGTAGGGAAGCGACAGCCGATTCGCAACTCCGACGGCGCTCGTTATATTCACCCTCGACCAACGCGCGACGCGTACCGGTATCCATGACAACAACCAGAGCTTCGTCAGGGATGGGAACGAGCTGATAGCCCAAACTCCGGCAATCGAGAAGTAGGGCACCTCCTTCTTCCCCGGCTGCTACCGCCAACTGGTCCATGATGCCACATGGCATCCCTACCCATTCGTTCTCGGCCTTTTGACCCACGAGAGCCATTGCCTTCGGCTCCCAAGCGAGGTCGATGGATGACGCCACCGCCCGCGCCGTCGCGAGCTCCAACGCCGCGGAGGAAGACAGTCCTGCTCCAATGGGAATCGTGCCCGCCACGACCAGATCGAGTCCGACGACCGGATGGCCCTCCTGTTTCATGGCCCAGAAGACGCCACTCAGGTAGTCGTGCCATTCCGCGCCTCCCGGCAGGCTGAGACGCTCTAGGGACACTTCCCGTGTTTCCCCATACTCGATGGAGTGGATCCGGAGGATGTCGAGCCCGTTAGGGGCAAAGGCAAGGATTACATAGCGGTCGATGGCGAGCGGGAAGACGAAACCGTCGTTGTAATCGGTGTGCTCTCCGATGAGATTCACGCGCCCCGGTGAAACAGCGAGACGGGGCTCTCCCCCAAAAGCCTCGTGAAAGCAAGCCTTCGTCTTCTCGGTGAGCTGCGAAAGGTCAGTACTGGAGCTCGGCAAGAGCGGTTGCCACGCTATTCGAAACTCAACAAGACTTTGGACGAACCAAGAGCAAGGGGCGGTCGATCCGGTTCAAGACACCGGAGGCCACACTACCGTAGAAGGCCTGAGTCAAACCGCTTCTCCCATGGCTCCCCATTGCAATGAGGTCGGCGTCGATATGCTGAGCAGCTTCGATAATGGCGGAAACGGCTCGGCCATGGAGGACGACGACTTTGACATTGATGCCTTCTTCTTCAAATTTCTTCTTCTGTTCGTCGAGATAGGACTCCGCTTCTGACTGCTCCTTTTCGACGTATTCCTTTTCGACCTGCGCTCCGCCTGTCGTCACCGAAGGCGGCGCGTGGTCAACGGCAGTCATCAGTACCAGATCGGCCTCGAAGCCCTTCGCCATAGCTTCCACATGGGGCAGTATCGCCTCGGCACACTTCGAACCGTCCAGCGGCACCAAAATCGTCTTGTACATCAACTTCCTCCATTAGCTGTCCATTCCACCGCCGCCGACATGATAGTTCTTCGAGAATGAGTCATCAAATCTACACAGGTAACCGGCAGGACTAGCGGGTTCGGGCACTAGCACCGTTCCGCGTCGTAGGACATCATGGTGTAGTAAAGAGCCGGAACGATGAGAAGCCTCAAGAGGATGGCGAAAAAGAATCCTCCGATGTAAACCACCGCCAAGGGACGATGAAGCTCGGCGCCGGTGGTCTCGATGAGTGCCAAGGGCAGGACACCTACAATCATGACCAAGTCGGTCATCAGAATAGGCCGGAATTTCGTCAACGCCCCCTCGATGACGGCTTCCCTTAGAGCCATGCCTTGCCGTCTCAAGTCGTTGATCTTCGCAACGAGGATCACATCGTTTTGGGCGCAAATGCCAAAAAGGGCGATGAGTCCGATGGTAGACGACACGTTCATTGTCTGGCCAGCAATTAAAAGTCCCAACACGCCCCCCAACAATGTGGTGGGGATGTTCAAAATGATGAGGAAGGCCTGCCGCAACGATCCAAACGAAGTGAAAAGCACCACGAAAATGACGAGGAGGACTAGGAGCATGACCATGGTCAAATGCCTCATGGCGCGTTGTTGACTCTCGTACTGACCCCCGAAGGTCACGTAGTAACCGGCCGGCAGGTCGACTTCCTCTGCGATTATTGCCCCCGCTTCTTCAACAAAACTCCCAATGTCCCTATCGATCACGTTGCACAGGAGGATTTTCCTGCGTTGGAGGTTCTCCCTGAAGATGGATTGCGGACCTTCGCTCCGATAAAGGTCCGCCAATACACTCAAAGGAATCCTCTCCCCGTTCGGAGCGTCAATGAGTAGATTCCTCACTTTCTCTTCATCGTTTCGGTACTCCTCGGGCAGTCGAATCAATAGTGAGGTGATCCGATCCGGTTCGTAGACGTCTGTGACCTCGAAGCCGTTCAACGCGGTCTCGATGACATCCGCCACGTCGGCTACGGAGATGCCGTATCGAGCCAGCTCCTGCCTTCTTATGTCGATGACCAGCTGGGGGACGCCGGTCGTCTGCTCGATTTGGAGATCGATAACACCTTCGACATCAACGAGGACATTTCGCATGTCCTCGAGATAGTGATTCAAAGTCTCCAGGTCCGCGCCGAAGAGCTTGATGGACAATTCACCTTCCGTCCCCGTCAACATCTCCGCTAGTTTGTTGGCGATGGGCTGCTCGAAGATGTAGTTCACTCCAGGTATCTTGTCCAGTTCCTCCCGCATGGCTTGAGTGATCTCCTCGAAGTCCCTTTCGCGCTCTTCACGCGGAACGAGCTCGATGTTGAAATGACTGTGGTTGACGGGGTGCAAATGTTCCGAAGCTTCCGCGGTACCTGTCGTCCTCGAGACCGAGATCACCTCCGGAAAAGAAAGGAAGACTTGCTCGATCCGCTTGGACACCTTGATGGACTCCTCCAGCGAGGTCTCCGGCAACATGACGCTCGACGCCAAGATGGCTCCCTCGTCGAGCGGCGGAACGAACTCCGAACCCAGGAACCCAAAGGACACGACCGTTCCTACGAGCACGATCAGGACCACGAGGATCGCCAGTTTGTGGTGGTCCAAAGCCTCGTTCAATATCGCACGGTATTTCTCGCTGATGAGCCCCG
>JAUVQL010000130.1 GCA_030598165.1 Acidobacteriota bacterium
GCGCACTCCGCTGGGCTCCGGAGCCCCGGTTCCACCTCGAGGTCGCTCTTCTCAAACTGGCCGAGCTGCGAAGGTTGGCCTCCTTTGAAGATCTCCTTGCGCGGTTTGAAGCTTTGGAGTCTGGCCGCCGGCCTGGAGGCCCCGGTGGGGGAGGGTCGGCGAGCGAAATTGCGCCTGGTCGCCAAAGGGCCGCTCCGTCAAAGGGTTCTCCCCCTAATCGCGAGCGCAAAACGAACAAGATGTCTTCAGGCCCACCAGATGTCTCGGAGGAACGCGCCGCACCTCCAGGATCAGAAAGTGCATCGGAGCTAGGACCGACGGCGGCAACAACGCCCGCCGAAATCGTTGAGCAGGTGCTGGAGAGGCTTCGATCGGCCAAGCCCAAGCTGGCGGTTCTCGTCTCGCACCATAATGGAGCGAGTTTGGAAGGAGACTGCCTACGCTTGAACTTCGTGGTGGACCAGCCTTTTCTCAAGGAGCAAATCCAAGAGGAAGAATTTCGCAGACTTCTCGAAAAAGAGGCCTCGCAGGTGGCTGGTCGTCCGCTTCGGATCGAGGTTCGTTTTGCCGACCTTGATGAAAAGCAGGAAGAGCCCGCTCGCAAAGAAGAGGTTTCAAAAGGGCAGGCGGATCTTCTCCAACGTGCCATGAAGGATCCGATGGTTCGCGGTTTCGTCGAAACGTTTCAAGGTGAGATCAAAGAGGTTCGACCTCTCGAGGCCGGTACTGAGGCCGAGTCCGATCGGCTCAAGAGCTGACCGGATTGGCCAAGAGGAAACGAGGCAATGATGAAGAACATGGCTCAAATCATGAAACAAGCCCAAGCACTCCAGGAAAAATTCAAAGAACAGCTGGAGTCGATGGAGGTCGAAGCTAGTTCTGGAGGGGGCGTGGTGACGGTTCGGATGAACGGATCGAAGGTGGTCTCGAGTGTCACTCTCGATCCTGAAGTTGTGGATCGGGAAGACGTGGGGATGCTGCAGGATCTCATCGTCGCGGCGGTGAACGAAGCCGCTCGAAAGGTGGATGAGGAGGCTCAACGTCAATTAGGGAGCATGACCGGCGGTATGAAGATACCGGGACTTTTTTGAGCAGGGAGATACGAAACTACCGTGAAGGATTATCCCGAGCCCGTATCGAGACTGATTCAGGAGCTGAAACGACTCCCTGGGATCGGAGCGAAGTCCGCTCAGCGCGTCGCCTTCTACGTTCTCCGAGGACCCCGTGAGGAGGCAGAGGCTCTTTCGCGTGCCCTCATCGATGTCAAGGACCGGATCTCTACCTGCGGTGTTTGTAACCACGTGACGGACGTCGATCCTTGTCTCTTTTGCTCGAGTCCGGAGCGCAACTCGGGCGTTTTGTGCGTGGTCGAAGAGCCGCCCAACGTCGTGGCTATCGAGAAAACTCACGAATACAAGGGCCGCTATCACGTGCTCATGGGGGCGCTCTCGCCGCTCCAAGGTATCGGTCCAGAGCAGCTCAAGATCGCCGGCTTGATGGAGAGGGTCAGGACCGGGGAGGTCAAAGAGATTATTCTAGCAACCAATCCCAATGTGGAAGGGGAAGCCACAGCCATATATCTTTCCAGGCTCATCAAACCGCTCGGCGTCAAGGTCACTCGTATCGCAATGGGTGTTCCGGTGGGAAGCGAGATAGATTACGCCGATGAGATCACGATGGGCAAAGCACTGGAAGGACGTCGTGAATACTGATATTTCGAGACCACGACGAATGGGGGATGCCTATAAAGGGTTGCAAGATCGGCTAGTTTTCTGTATAAATGTGAAAGCCCGCATAATTACTTCCCCAGCGTGCGAAAGGTCGGACGGAGGGTAACGGACTCATGGCGACCACCGATGTGGTGATGTATGACGAGGAGTTCAACCAGATCAAGGGTCTTATCTCGAAGCTCCGAGTCGACGCCAACGCTAAATTAGTTTTTCTGGTCGACAAGAACGGCCAGCAGATTGCGGCTCACGGTAATATCGAGAACCTCGATACTACCTCTCTTGCGTCGCTGACTGCTGGAAATGTCGCTGCCACCGACGCTCTAGCCAAGTTGATTGGTGAAAAAGAGTTCTCCATCCTCTTTCATGAGGGGGAGCGCGACAACATTCATATTTCCATTGTGGGGCTTCGGGTCATATTGGTGGTCATATTCGACGAGCGTTCCTCCCTAGGACTGGTCCGACTTCGCGTCAAAAAGGCCTCCCAAGAGCTCAGCCAAGTCTTCGACAGCATCATGCATAAAGTCGAGAGAGAAAAATCTTCTGTTGGGTCAGATTTCGAGTCGCCCTTTGCGGAAATCACAGACGAAGACATCGACAGCCTTTTTAGTGAATGATCGGTGATTTGAGTTGCAGCTGAGTACCGGCGCATGACGTTCATCAACTACGCTTCGAGAGAGATTAACTGCAAGATCGTCTATTACGGTCCCGGTTTGTGCGGGAAGACGACCAATCTGCAGTTCATCTACGACAAGACCAACCCCAACGCCAAGGGGAAGCTCATCTCCCTGGCCACTGAGACGGACCGCACGCTCTTCTTCGACTTTTTGCCTCTGGAGCTAGGTAACGTCCGAGGTTTCAAGACTCGTTTTCATCTTTACACCGTACCGGGACAAGTCTTCTATGATGCGTCTCGAAAACTCATCCTCAAGGGTGTGGACGGCGTCATCTTCGTCGCTGATTCTCAACAAGAGCGCATGGACGCCAATATCGAGAGCCTGCACAACCTCGAGCAGAATCTGAAGGCACAGGGATACGACCTGATGAGTATTCCTTATGTGCTTCAGCTCAATAAGCGCGATCTCCCCAATATCGTCCAGGTGGAGGAAATGAAGCAAAAACTCGCTGTTAAAGCGGAGCCGGCGCTCGAGGCCATTGCGACCTCTCCCAATGGGATCGGCGTTTTCGACACCCTCAAAGCCGTCGCTAAGTTGGTTCTACAAGATCTTACCAAGTCCTCCTAGTTTTCCGCTCGTCTTCCGACGAGCGGAATCGTGCTATACTCCCAAGGCTGGTTTTTGTTCCTCGGTAGCTCAATTGGTAGAGCGCCGGACTGTTAATCCGTAGGTTGTTGGTTCGAGTCCAACCCGGGGAGCCAAAAAAGTAGCCTTTTCCAATCTCGTTTTCCCCCCTACGGAATGACTTCCCAGCGAGCGCCCCTTCCCCTGCCGACGAGGTGAACCTTACCTTGCTTTTTCAATTCCGCGAGGACCTTCTTGATGAGCGGCGGGCTGGCCGAGGGCAGTTGGGCCGCAACGTCCCCCAGCGTGAACTGTTCCACTTGGGCAAGGACGGTTTGCCTCACCAGGTCGGTCTTGGCGGGACGGGCCTTCGCCGATTCCACCTGCCGCTCGAACTCCTTGTTGGCGCGATGCAACATGCTCCAAAAAAAATTCCACCAGGGTACGAGATCGTTCTTACCTTCATGCCATCCTTTCGAGCATTCGGCCAAGACGCTGTAGTGTTCTTCCTTGCTCTGCTCTACCAAGCGTTCCAAGCTGACATACCGCGCTACATGGAAACCATGAACTTGAAGTAGAAGCGTCGTAGCCAGTCGGGAAACGCGTCCGTTCCCGTCACGAAATGGATGGATGCACAAGAGATCGAACACGAAAGTGGCGACAATCACGAGTGGTGGGACTCGTTCGTCGTCGCAGGCTTCGCGGTAGCTCCGGCAAAGCGCATCAACGGTTTTTGGAGTGTCCTTGGCGGAAATGGGAACAAACCTAATTTTCCTCTCGCCGTTCGGCAGAATCTCGATGATTTCGTTGTCTCGCTTTTTCCATTCACCCGCATCACCGGAAAAACCGCCCTGTGCGAGGGTGTGAAGTTGCCGAATGACCGCCGGTACGATAGACACCTGGCGTTTGCGCGAGAAAATCCATTCCAAAGCCTGCCTGTACCCTGCGAGCTCCTCTTCTGAACGATCCCTTGGTGTGACTTTTCCCAGGATGACAGGACGGAGCCGGTCGGCCGGTATCGTCACCCCTTCGATCCGATTCGATGATTCCGCACTCTGGATAATGGCCTGTTCACGCAGAACGTCCAGAACCTCCGGTTTCTGTGTCATCCAAAGGTTCTGCTTTCCGCGGGCTTCCATACATGAGCCGAGAAGCCATCCCGTGCCTAACGGGATCGACGTTGCGGCTAGTTTTTCGGAGTTTAGCGACAGCACGGGGCGCCCTTACTGGAGTAGCCTAATAATAGCTTATTCTTTCTACTGGTAGCCAATATTCAATGAGCCCCTTCAGAATCGTTACGGAACTAGAAAAACAGTTACATTTGGGCCGTTTGCTGGAAAAATCATTACGTCGGGGCTTGCTCCTCAGTGCCACCCACCGTTCACGCAATCAACGAGACAGTGCGCGGGCTAGGGCCCCTCGTTGAACGTCAGGAGCCAGATGTCGGCTTCGACGATGTGGCGGTTGAAGTAAATCCAACGGCCGTCACGGGCGACCGACCATGTTGGCGCTCCTCTATTCTCGGGTTCTCGAGTTCTTGAGTGCTCGAGTGCTTTACCTAGCTTCCATCAAACATCCCGCCGATACCGCCGAGCTGTCCGAGGATGGAGCCCTCACCTTTGGTGCGGCCGCCGGTCTGGGGTGCTGCCGACCAGATCCGCCCGGCGAGGCGGCTGAACGGTAGAGACTGTAACCAGACTTTAC
>JAUVQL010000119.1 GCA_030598165.1 Acidobacteriota bacterium
ACCAAGCCTTCGAAGATCTCGCCAGCATAGGAACACTCGCATAGAAGCCGAACTCGAGGACTCGAGGACTCAAGTAATCGAGAATAAAGAGACAGAAAAATGGGGACAGGTAATTCATTTTAGTTACCTGTCCCCGCTTTCGGCAGTTTGAATTCTTTTGTTACTGCTAATCGTCAGTGTCCTGATCGTCACCGCCACCACGGCCGAAACCGGCGCCGTCCTTTTTATAGAAAGAGGCCTCCTCGGCATAGGAAGCCGTCAGACCTTCCAAGCGGGCCATTTCTGCCTTGGGAAGCGGCTCGAAGTGGGCGGCAATGGAGATGTTCTCCTCGAGCTGCTTGATATCGTCGCAGCCTACGATCACCGTGCTTACCGGGTGGGTCAGCACATAGGTCATCGAGTCCTTGATAGAAGTGATACCTCCCGGACGGAACAGTCGGCCGCGGGCCGGTATCTTCATGCCGATGATGCCCATCTTTTTCTCGTTCGCGAGGGGCAGGAGCTCCTTCTGGAAAGGTCGAAAATGTGGATCCGAAGGGTTGAGCGCCAGCAAGATGGTATCGAAGTCGTAGCGCTTGATGGCACGCGCCAAAACGTCGGGATCGAAGTGTCCGGTAATGCCCAGGAAGCGCACTATCTTCTCATTACGGGCCTTTTCGAGCGCCTCGATGGCGCCATCCTTCCCGAATATCGTCTCGAGCTGCTCATCGGTCCGGACATTGTGCAATTGCCACAGGTCGAGATGATCGGTCTTTAAAGACTTCAAGCTCTCTTCGAGAAGCTGGAGTGACTCGTCTCGGGTCCGCTTGTGTGTCTTTGTCGCCAAGAACACTTCGTTCCGCCGGGTCGCCATCACCTCCCCGATGTACTTCTGGCTAATTCCCTTCCCATAAGCGGCAGCCGTGTCGATGTAGTTGACGCCAAGGTCGATGGCACGATTGATGATGGCGACCGACTCATCCAGCGTGCCCTCTTTCTCGATGGTGGCCTGACCACCCAAGCTGAACAAACGAACATTGTGGCCGGTCTTACCCAATGGGCGCTCCGGCATGGGCGCCTCGTGTCCCAGGACCGCCCGGCCGCCGAGTAGGAGAGCCGCCGTCCCTGTTGTCCCTACTTTAACGAACTCTCTGCGTGTGATTTTGTGCTTCTTCATTTTCGGCCTCCTTGAGATTGAACAGATCCACCTATTGTCAGAAATACGATGCTATTGAATCAGGTTTCCAGAAGCAAATGCATTCCAAGAGACCATCTTGTCGCACGCGGGCACTCGTACCTGTCCATAGTATCGGGCTGTCATGATAGGATTTCCCGCAGATTCTCGGCCGAGATCCTGTCAGCAAAGAATCTCGGGAAGGGGCAAGCCAATGATTTATATCTGGGTCATCGTTTTCTACTTGGCATTCCTAATCGGCGTGAGTCTCTATAAGAGTCGCGCCGTCAAGACACAGGACGATTTCATGGTCGCCGGCCGCAACGTCCCGTGGCAAATGCTGGTCGGAACCTTGGTGGCTACATGGATAGGGTCAGGAAGCTTGTTCGCCGGAGCGGGTCGCGCCTTCCGAGATGGCTTCTCCGGCCTGTGGATGAGCGCGGGGGCATGGTTCGGTCTCATCATAGTGTATTTCATTGCCGGCCGAGTCCGGCGGATTGCCCAATACACGGTACCGGACATTCTGGAGACACGTTACCACCCGGCGGCGCGGCTCCTGGGAACCATGGCCATCATCATCGCCTATTTGACGATTGCCGGTTATCAGTTCATCGGCGGTGGAAGACTCCTGAACATTCTCTATCCCTCCATCAGCCCCGACATGGGCAAGGTCATCATCTGCGGCTTGGTCGTCATCTTCACCGTCACAGCAGGCATGATGTCCATCGTGTCTCTAGACGTCTTCAACGGCCTCCTTATTATTATCAGTATTCTGATCGCTGCTCCTCTCGCCCTCAAGGGTGCCGGCGGTTGGGAACAACTCACGAGCACGTTGCCCGAGACCCATTTCACTCTATTTGGTCAAAAGGACGTTCTCTCATCGTTGGGACTCTTCCTCCCCACCATGCTGCTGCTCATGGGTGAGAGCAGCATTTATCAGAAGTTCTTCTCTGCAAAGAATGAATCGGCGGCCCGTAAGGCCGTCGTCGGAATGGTCATCTGTGTGATCATCATCGAGACGCTCATCGTTGCTACCGCCGTGTTCGGCGCGGGTTCTTATTGGAACGACGCCTGGACCAAGGCCGAGTCCGAGGTCATCCTGCTCCAAATCGCGCGTCACAATCTCCCCGTCTTTGGTGGCGTCTTGCTATTGGCAGGCGCGGTGGCCATCATTTTTTCTACTGCCAATACGTTTCTGATGGTACCGTCCACCAATCTCGCCCGAGACGTCTACCAGCGCTTCATCAATCCCGACGTAAGCGTGAAAGGCATCATTCTCTTCCAGCGAAGCGCGATCGTCCTGTTGGCTCTACTGGCTCTCGTCGTTACGACATTTTTCGCGAGTATCTTGGATATGGCGCTTTACGCCTACACCATGATCGGAGCGGCGGTAACGCCTGCCTTGCTCGCGGCCTTTCTGTGGAAACGCGTCACTCCCGCGGGAGGAGTATCTTCTGTTGCGGCGGGAATGTTGGTGACTTTGATCTTTGGTGCGCTCAACACCATGGGGATCATCCACTGGGAGTACGACTACATCATTTACCCCGCCGGTGCAGCTTCCCTCTTCTGCCTCATCGTGGTTAGTTTACTGACACCCGCGTCCCCCGAGGAAAAGTGGAAGCCCTTCATGAGCGGATGAGAGGAAGCCGGATTTTATTCGCGTTAATGTGCGTTAATTCGCGGCTGAATTCTGGATTTCATGATTCCTTGAATTCTTACCTTGCTGCTTCTCTACTTAGCTGATAAAAGGCGCGGTCCTGGGTTTGGTGGAAGTCGACGATCGTGTAACCTCGGCCAAAGTAGCTTTGAAAAAGAGGACGGGTCCTCATACGCCACTCCAGTGCAAGTTCTGGCTGGCCGGCCATGACAGCCGCGATATTGTGAGGAATCTCGACGAGCAAATCGGTCTCATCGAGGTCAACAGAAACGGCTTTGCACTGGAGGAAGTCTTCCTTCATCCCGGTTTGGTTGATCCGGGGAAGCTCCTCCCAACCCACCTGCTCTGCTAGAATCCCCTCTCTGGCCTGAAGGACTCGTGCGCTCTCCAACCACCATTCTGCTTCGAGCCGGTCGGTGGGGACTCCCCCATGAAGCGGGCTCCCCGTTTCACCATATAGGTTCACGACGTATTCTTTGATGGTGACTCCCAAATGTCGGATGTTGAGCTTCGCATTGGGGGCTTGAAGGGGGTCGAAGGTCCAGTTGATGAGATTCATCCCTTGTCCCAGAATACGATCCCGTTGGGCCCATTTGAGTTTGATGCCGATGCCACGGCTTCGATAAGAAGGTAAAACAGCCAGCATATGAGAGTGGTGGAAGAACCGGCCTTCATCACACCCCACCATTCCATAAACGAACCCGACCATCTCATCTCGGTCGAAGGCTCCCGCGCATAGTCCGCCGTTATGTTGGACCGTTATGATCTCCACAACCGGCACCACCTCGAGATCCGACATCCCCCAGACTTCTTTCTGAATCTCGACCGAGCGCTGGTAGTCGCCAAGACTCCGAGCATCTCTAACTATGATCTCGCCCATGATTTGCCATCATACGGATCCGGACCCCGAAGGGTCAATGTCGGCTATTTCGGGGCTATTTCGGGGACAGGTAATTAATATTTGAGACCACTCCCAGTCAAATATTAATTACCTGTCCCCGAAATAGCCGACTATAGCTGTTGGTGAATTGCATTGACGAGAAAAGTATCTAGTTGCTCTTCCGCGCTCTGCCTCATTTCTCGGAAGCATATTCCCATTCCCCTTGCCATGCTCTCGGGAGAGCCCCCTTTATTCGCCCAGGCCACTTCACCACGCGTCTCGAAGAGGTCTTCATAGCTGTCACCGAGATTGGGCAAGTACACTGTAAGGTGGGATCCTGTGGTCAAAAGGATGTTGGAGCTCATGAAAAGGCCTCCGCGGCTCAGGTTCACCAGGCGCGAAGAAAAATAGGTGTCCTTGTAACGGAAGAATACATCCATGGAAGTCGGCACACGGAGTCGTCCTCGATGACTTAGCCGCTCGCGAACATCGTCGACGACGAATCGGGGAGTGTCACACTCCTTTTCGGAAGAACCCCGGGACATCAACCGATCGTAGAGAACCTTCAGCTCTTTCCACCTCAGCTCGCTACGAGAAGGGAGGCGTCCACGGGATTCGATCCGCGATTCATTGAGCCTACAGAACTCCTCCAGTAAATCGAGGACGTCCTTCACATCTACCCCCATTTTCACACGATGGATCATCCACCGCTCGGCGCTTGTGAGATCAGGGGTCCTCTCGATCCTTCAAGGAAGATCCCCACCGTTAGGTCGAGAGTAAGACAAATGTGTGTTTTTGTCCGTGATGGAGAACGTAGGACTTATCCCCCCTCGAACGGGGCAATTTGCCCTCAAGGAAAATAAGACCGTCAGGGAGAACGTTGCGGGGAGCTTATGAGGTTCCCAGTGTCAGTTTGTGGAGCTCGATGGCTCGACTTCGTCTTCTGCACGCTCCAACAATTCCTCTGAGTTAGCCGCCTCCTTGGGGTACGCCGCCATTCCGAATCGGAGTTTCGGGATGAACGATGGAATACCCTCACCAACTTGAAAGGGATTGCGTCCCAGAGTCGCCTGCAATCGACTGACGATTCGCTCACCGCCATATCGATCGGAAGCAAAAGCAGTCAAAGCAAGTAGCTCTTTTGCTTCCAACAAACCAACGATGTCGAC
>JAUVQL010000172.1 GCA_030598165.1 Acidobacteriota bacterium
AACCCAACCTGTTCGAGCTTGTTGTAAATGAAAGGCTTGAAGAGCTCGAGCGCCATTTTCTTGGGAAGTCCGCACTGGTGGAGCTTAAGCTCAGGTCCCACCACGATGACGCTGCGGCCCGAATAGTCAACACGTTTTCCGAGCAAGTTCTGTCGGAATCGGCCCTGTTTACCTTTGAGCGTATCGGATAGGGACTTGAGTGGCCGGTTGTTCGCTCCGCGTAAGACTCGACCGCGGCGACCGTTGTCGAACAACGCATCCACCGCTTCTTGTAGCATGCGCTTCTCATTGCGGACGATGACATCCGGCGCCCGAAGCTCCATGAGCTTCTTCAACCGGTTGTTTCGGTTGATGACTCGACGGTAGAGATCGTTCAAGTCGCTCGTGGCAAAACGGCCACCGTCGAGCGGCACCAGCGGCCGCAGCTCGGGCGGAATGACCGGGATGGCGTCTAAGATCATCCATTCGGGGCGGTTGTTGGATTTGCGAAACGCCTCCAAAACCTTGAGGCGTTTGGCGTACTTGAGACGCTTCTGGAGCGAAGTCTCAGTCCGCATTGCTCCACGAAGCTCCTCGGCCAAGTCCTCTACGTCGACCCGTTTGAGGAGCTCTTTGATGGCTTCCGCACCCATCCCGGCATGGAACGCCTGCTTGTGCTCCTCGCGCATGGTTCGATAGCGCTCTTCGCTCAGAAGCTCCTTCTCCTTGAGAGGGGTTTCGCCGGGATCAATAACGACCCAGGACTCGAAGTATAGGACCCTCTCGAGGTCTCGAAGGGACATATCGAGCAGGTGGCCGATCCGACTGGGGAGACCCTTGAAGAACCAAACATGAGAGACCGGACAAGCAAGCTCAACGTGCGCCAGTCGTTCCCTCCGGACCTTCGATTGCGTTACTTCCACACCGCATTTGTCGCAAATGACTCCACGATGCTTCATGCGCTTGTACTTACCGCACAAACACTCCCAATCGGTGACGGGCCCGAAAATTTTCGCGCAGAAGAGGCCGTCCCGCTCCGGCTTGAAGGTCCGATAGTTGATGGTCTCTGGCTTGGTCACTTCGCCGTGGGACCACGCACGGATCTTCTCCGGAGAGGCCAAACTGATCTTGATGGCGTCGAAGTCGACGACTAGATTTCCTTTATCGCGAGGCGTTGCGAAAGCTTTCAATTTCTAATCCTTCCTTTATTGGGACATTCCCCAAAGAAGTTTTGGCCCGTTGGCCGGAAAGCTGTCTTCACCACTTTCTTCGTTCTCGGGTTCTCGAGTACTTGAGTTCTCGAGTTCAAACATCAATCTTTGGTCTTCAAGAGCTCCACATCCAGACACAAACTCTGAAGCTCACGAATCAACACGTTGAACGATTCGGGTAGACCCGGAGCAAACGAGGTATCTCCCTTGACGATAGCCTCGTAGATTTTGGCCCGCCCGTAGACGTCATCGGATTTCGCGGTGAGGAGTTCTTGCAGCGTATGTGCAGCACCGTAAGCCTCTAGGGCCCACACCTCCATCTCACCGAACCGTTGACCACCGAATTGGGCTTTGCCGCCGAGAGGCTGCTGCGTAATCAGACTATAAGGACCGATACTCCGAGCATGCATCTTGTCGTCAACGAGATGCGACAGCTTCAGCATGTAGATGTATCCCACGGTGACAGGTTGTTCGAACGCTTCGCCGTCCAGCCCGTCGAAGAGAGCGGTTTTGCCCCCCTTGAGGACGTTGGGCCGTAACTCCGACGCGCTCGAGAGCTTCGTGTTGGCCTGGCCCATGAGCTCCCTGATCTCCGCCTCGGAAGCTCCATCGAAAACCGGGGTTGCGAAGTGCATTCCGAGGACTTGGCCCGCCCACCCGAGATGGGTTTCTAGAATCTGCCCCACATTCATTCGAGAGGGAACTCCGAGTGGATTGAGAATGATTTCCACCGGAGTGCCATCGGGCAAATAGGGCATGTCCTCCTCGGGCACGATCTTGGCGATGACACCCTTGTTACCGTGACGTCCGGCCATTTTGTCGCCCACCGAGAGCTTCCTCTTCATGGCCACATAGACCTTCACCATCTTGATGACGCCTGGCGGCAGCTCGTCACCCTTTTGCAGGCGGCTCATTCTCTCGTCGAACAACGCCTTGAGCACCTCGATTTGGCGCTCCGTCTTGTCCTCGATCTCCTGAATTTCGTCTAGGATATCGGCTGAGACATCGGTCTCGAGAAGATCGAGATAAGCAGGCCTGAGCTCCCCTAACATGTCTTTGGTAAGTTTCACCTTCTTGGTCAGAATCTTTTCGCCCGTCCGAGGATTCACCAAATCTTCCATGAGGGTCGAACCGGACAGTCGCTCGATAACCCGCTTGTTGCGCTCTTCCTTGAGAATGCGGATCTCGTCGTTCAAGTTCTTCTCGAGCATGCCGACTTCTTCGACTTCGATCGCCTTGGCCCGATCGTCTTTTTCCACCCCCTTACGGGAGAAGATTTTGACGTCGACGACGATTCCCTCGATGCCCGGCGGGCACGTCAGAGAAGCGTCTCGAACATCGCCGGCTTTTTCACCGAAAATGGCGCGAAGGAGCTTCTCTTCCGGAGTGAGCTGCGTCTCCCCCTTCGGTGTGACCTTGCCCACCAGAATGTCGCCTGGCTTGACATATGCGCCGATACGGATGATGCCTGATTCGTCGAGATTAGCCAAAAAACTCTCGGAAACGTTGGGAATGTCCCGAGTAATCTCTTCAGGTCCGAGCTTGGTGTCTCGAGCTTCCGTCTCGAACTGCTCGATGTGGATCGAGGTATAGGCATCGTCCTTGACGAGCTTTTCCGAGACGAGAATGGCATCCTCGAAGTTGTACCCACGCCAGGGCATGAAGGCGACGAGGATGTTTCTGCCGAGAGCCAACTCGCCATTGTCCGTCGATGGCCCATCGGCAATGACCTGACCCTTCTCGACGCGGTCACCGACCGTGACCACCGGCCGCTGATTCATGCAAGTGTTTTGATTCGACCGCTTGAACTTCGTCAAGTTGTAAATGTCGGCTCCGATCTCCTTGGCACGTTTGCTCGTTCCGTCGCCTTGGATGCGAACGATGATGCGGCGAGAGTCCACCGAATCGACGATTCCATCCCGACGGCACACTACCACGGCACCGCTATCGCGAGCCGTAACGTATTCCATGCCGGTGCCAACGATGGGGGCCTCGGCACGCAGCAAAGGCACGGCTTGACGCTGCATGTTCGAGCCCTTGAGGGCTCGGTTGGCATCGTCGTTCTCGAGAAACGGAATCAAGCTGGCAGCCACCGACACCAATTGCTTCGGCGAGACGTCGATGAAGGCAACTTGCTCGCGAGGAGCTAAAATAGTACTTCCTGCTTGGCGACAGTTGACCCGGTCCGACTGAAGATTCCCCTCCTCGTCTACCCCGGCGTTAGCTTGAGCGATGATGTGTTGGTCTTCTTCCCAGGCAGAGAGGTAATAGGCTTGAGGTTCACCTTCGGCAGTACGTCTTCCGGCTTTCCCGGTCTTCGCGTTCTCTTTTTCGAACCGCCTGTTCTCGATGAGGTCTCCCACATTGAAGGGGGTATCTCCAGCAACGGTGATCTTCACATGATCGATGACTCGACCATCCGAGACTTTCTTGTACGGGCTCTCGATGAATCCGTATTCGTTGATTCGCGCGTAGCTCGACAAAGAGCTGATCAAACCGATGTTGGGACCTTCCGGCGTTTCGATGGGACAGATACGGCCGTAGTGGGTGGGATGGACGTCTCTCACCTCGAATCCCGCCCGTTCTCGTGATAGGCCTCCCGGCCCGAGAGCGGACAAGCGCCGTTTGTGGGTTACTTCGGACAAAGGATTGGTCTGATCCATGAACTGTGAGAGTTGGGACGAGCCAAAGAACTCTCGGACAGCGGCCATCACCGGCTTGGCGTTGATGAGGTCGTGGGGCATGGCAGTTGTCATTTCCTGGTAGACACTCATCTTTTCTTTAATCGCTCGCTCCATCCGCACTAGACCGATGCGAAACTGATTCTCAAGGAGCTCGCCCACCGAACGAACACGACGATTACCGAGATGATCGATGTCATCAACGCTACCGATGTTCCTCTGCAGTTTGAGCAAGTA
>JAUVQL010000173.1 GCA_030598165.1 Acidobacteriota bacterium
CTCGTTCAAAGGCTCGCCGAGATCCCTTGCTCGAATCCGTGGACGGATGCGAGGGCCAAAGAGTGGTGGGCGTACCATAAACCGGGGTCCATCGGATGATGGGCTAAAGAAGTCAACGACCATCGCCTGAAGGCGATGGCTTGGATACCCGACTGAAGTCGGCTAAAGGCCGAGCCGGCGCTGCAGGCTCAGCCGATCTGAAATTCATCGTCCTGAGACTCGACACCTTGCAACTCTATGTACTCCGATATCACATCATCCGTTACATTTCCGCTCGACGCTACAAAGTACCCCCGCGACCAAAGGTGTCGGCCCCAGAACTCCCGGTTTAATTGACGATAGTCTCTCAGTAGATGGTGCGATGTCTTACCCTTCACCGACTGCATCACTCGGCTCGGCGACAAATACGGAGGTATACTCAACAACAGATGCACATGGTCCACACTTACCTTCCCCTTCAGGATCTCTATGTGGTTGCTCTTGCAGATCTCCCGAATCAGACTCCTTACTCGCTTCGCTATGTCCCCTTCCAACACCGGCTTGCGGTACTTCGTCGTGAATACAAAGTGATAATGGAGTAAATATGTCGTATGCGAGCTCTTCCGGTAGTCTGCCATTCAACTACCGTACCACAAGCCTCCTAAAGGCTTCGCCTAAAGGCGAGGGATTGGACCCCGATTAGAGACATTCAGAGGGAGCCACCCTCTTGACCATCTTGACTTGCGTGCCGGATTTATTCGGGAAGTTGTACTCCACTTCATCCATGAAGCTTTTCATGAAGAAGATACCACGGCCATTTGCACGAAGGAGGTTCTCTTCGGCCAGCGGATCAGGCAGTTTTGAGGGGTCGAATCCCTCCCCTTCATCTTCAACATAAACCATAAAATCCGGTTTGTTGTACTCGAAACGCACTATTACTCGTTTCGAGGGATCGTTCTTATTGCCGTGGCGCACCGCATTAGTGACCGACTCTCTAATAGCAACACTCATCCAATGTGTCGAGTCCGCATCGAATCCCACTTGACCGGCCAAATACTCAAAGACGGTCTGCACCAAATCGACCAATTCGAAGTTACTTTTAAAATCTAGTGAGATGACGTTTGTTTCCATAAACGGCTTTCCTGCTTCAGCATACCTCAACGCCCGCGAGAAGGTGTAGATTAAGTAACACAACTGGCCACCTCGAATCAAGAAACGATTCCGACGGAGCATGGGTCGACCCCTTCGTCCTTTCCGTGCTACCATTTTTTGAATATATTGACGGCTGATGCCTCCCCCGGAGGATTTGCCATCAAACGAGGATTTCTGCAAGACAATGAAATTGGCGAGCCGAGTGGTTTTGCGAGGTGGTCTAAGACCGCCGGGTGACAAATCGATTGCTCACCGCATGGCACTGCTGGGAGCCCTGTGTCGCGGCAAGTCGGTCATCGAGAACTTTGCACCTGGCGACGACTGTGGCCGCACCCTCGATATCATTCGAAAGCTCGGAATCCACGTCGAACATCGAGCGGACACAGTTACTGTCGAGGGGAAAGGGCTTTTCTCCTTCAAAGCATCCAGTCCCTCACTCGATGCAGGTAACTCGGGCTCGACCGCCCGCATGGCCTGCGGCCTACTCGCCGGCCAGTCTTTTGATAGCTATCTCGACGGAGACGCGAGTCTGAGACGGCGTCCCATGGCTCGAGTCATCGATCCGCTCGAGCGTATGGGCGCGCGGTTCGAGCTGCAGGACAAGCAACAGTACCATTTACCCTTGATCATCCGGGGTGGGCAAGAGCTTTGTGGAATCGACTATGAGCTACCGGTTGCCAGTGCGCAAGTCAAAACGGCCATCCTCCTGGCAGGACTACACGCGGAAGGCACTACGGTGGTTCGCGAACCCACTCCAACAAGAGACCATACCGAGATCGCCCTTTCTCGTTTCGGCGTTCCGATACGTCGCGAAGCCGGCGAAATCGTCCTTCGAGGGATGCCACATATGGAACCGGTTCACTGCCGAATTCCGGGTGACATCTCTTCTGCGGCATTCTTTGTCACGGCGGCCGCTGCTCTTCCCGGATCCGATCTAGTCATCTATGAATTAGGTCTCAACCCGACTCGGACGGGCTTTCTAAAGGTACTGAAAGCAATGGGCGCCGACATCGAAAATGAAGAGGTGTCAAGCCAGCGGGAAGCCATGGATCACGAGCGAATGGGGACGATTCGTGTGAAAGGGAGCGCGCTGACTGGAGCCGACGTGCCGAGCGATCTCGTCCCGACTCTAATCGATGAGATTCCCGTTTTGGCAGTGGCCGCTGCTCTAGCCCGAGGTGAGACGACTTTTCACGGTGTGTCTGAGCTAAAGCACAAAGAATCCAACCGTTTACAAGCCATTGCCGAAGGAGTGTCCGCTCTAGGTGCCGAGGTAGAGATTATTGACGACCTCCTCCTCATCCGCGGTAGCCGGACCTTGAGGGGAGCCCGCCTCGAGAGTCACGGTGACCATCGGATGGCGATGGCGTGGGCGATTGCTTCTCTAACGGCCAGCGAGGATTGTGAGATCGTCGATCGGATGTGTGTTGACGTTTCCTATCCCCGGTTTTGGGAAGATTTGGACCGGCTCGTTTCATGAAGGATGATGGTTGTCTTTCGTATTTCCTCATCGGCTTCATGGGAGTGGGAAAGACGAGCGTGGGTGGGAACTTGGCAAAGCACTTGCGACTGCAATTTTGTGACTTGGACGAGCTCATTGAACGGGAATCAGGTAAGTCGATCGTCGAGATTTTCTCGATGGACGGAGAAGAAACCTTCCGCAACTTGGAAACCCAGATACTTCGTGAAGTTGCCCAGAAAAGCCCGGTTGTGGTGGCAACGGGGGGCGGGACATTCGTGAAACCGGAAAATCGCGATATCATCCGTTGTTCGGGCATTAGCATATGGCTCGATGCACCCCCCGATGTAATCCTTCGACGGGGCGCCGGTTCGCACCGTCCTCTGTGGAATAGTGCAGAACAGGCGATGCAGTTGCTGGAAAAGCGCATTCCCGACTATGGGCTTGCGGATATCCGATTCGAGCTCAAGAACTGGAATCCCGAAGAGGCAGCGGAACAGCTGGTCAAGATACTCAGGTCTAACAATAGGCATGAAATACCTAATACTCAGTGACATTCACTCCAATTTAGAAGCACTGACCGCCGTACTTCGACACGTAAAGAGGAAGCGGTTCGATCGAATCGTCGTGCTCGGCGACGTGGTGGGCTACGGCGCGGATCCAAACCGCACCATAGAAAAAGTGCGGCGCCTCAAACAAATGGTCATCATTCGTGGTAATCACGACAAGGTCTGTAGCGGTCTAGAGTCAGGTGAAATGTTCAATCGAATCGCCCTCGAATCCGCTCAATGGACTCAAAGCAAGCTAGTCCAACGCCACCGCTCTTGGCTCGCTCGACTGCCCAAAGGGCCTGCTGAGATCGATGAGCTCTTCTCGATTTCGCACGGTACTCCTTTGGACGAAGATGCTTATATCTTCGGGGAGATCGAGGCTCTCAACATGTTCCGCTTCTTTGAGCACCCTCTTTGCTTCTTCGGGCACAGTCACTTCCCGGTGATCTTCAGTTTGAATTCCGAAGCTCTGACGACTTACGTTCCTCGCGATGCGACTTTTAGACTGGAGCTACAAAAAGACACCCGCTACTTGATCAATCCCGGTTCTATTGGCCAGCCACGCGACGGCGATCAACGAGCCAGTTTTGGCATTTTCGATTCGGGGAAAATGACGATGGCCATCCACCGCGTCCCCTATAAATATCAGGTAACTCAAAATAAGATCCGCGCCGCTGGACTCCCCAAACCTTTGGCCGATCGACTGGCAGTCGGAAGATAAGAAGAAAGAATTCAAGAAATCAAGAACTCAAGAATAGGATTCCTGAATTCCTGATTTCTTGATTTCCTGATTTCTTACATACGAAGGCATAAAAAAAAGCAGCCCATTGCGGGCTGCCCATCAGTGACCTTCGGCCTCTGCCAACCTGGGGGGAGAGATGGCGTAGCGGAAACCTCGGTCGCTGTATGCTATTCGTTAACCGCTCGA
>JAUVQL010000138.1 GCA_030598165.1 Acidobacteriota bacterium
GGGATGTGTGACACTTACGGATAAGACGACTTGGAGACGGTCTTCAGGAGCGGCGGATCCGCGTTCCTTTTCGAAAGCGAACATTTGGGACAGCCCGCGTAGACCGTAGAGTACTTCGTTGTTTTCTGGTGAGACACCGATTTGAACGGGGTGGTCGTACCAATACGTCTGCTCACCTACATTCTGGGCCTCCAAAAATTGTCGTGTGGTTTCATCGAGGCGGAGCTCGCCCGGACGAGCGTTCTCCGGTGGTACCGTCAGCAGCGCATTCGAAGTCCAGAGGATTTCTTTTGCGGGATGTTGGATGGGGGCAGGGCACATGGCATCGATGGTCACCTTGCGCTTTTCCCGTAACTGCCGCACTTTTTCATCCCAGCCATCCATCACACCCGCGGCTTCCGGCAAAAAAGCTGACCAATAGCGTTCAGTGAGCTCCGTGGTATCCTGTTGCGAATTTCCGAGCGCAATAGAAAGCTTCTCGAGCTCATCACGAAAATTCTCATCGTTTTCTAGAAGCTGTGCGATCTCCCGTTCGACGACGTCGATACCTTCGCGAAGAAACGAAGCCAGGTCTCGCTGCTGGGAATCTTCCATCGCTTCAAACAAAAGTGTGGAAGCGCGGGTTCGGGAGCTAGAATCCGGTTCCGAGGAAAGAATCTCGAGAAAGGCACGGCAAAGCTCTTGCCCTGTAGATCGAGATGAGGGGGAAGATACGAGATTTAGTAGGTAATGTACAGCAGTTCGAAAGCCGTCCATTAACGCTCCTCAACGTTCGGTGGTCATGTGTGTCATATAGACCACGGTTTCACGAGGGTCTCGAGCTCGAAAGCGAGATGTTAGTGCCTAGGAAGCTGTTACTGCCCTTTGTGATTGGAGATTTCGCTCCAAGACCTTGGGGTGAGGAAGTTGAATGGAAAATTCCGCTCCCTGTCCGGAACGTGAGCTCGCAGAGATCCTACCGTGATGAGCTTCGACGACCCTTCTACAAATCGGCAATCCGAGCCCGGTTCCCCGCGTTTTGGTGGTATAGAAGGGATCGAAGATACGATCGAGCTTCGACTTAGGTATCCCCTTGCCCGAGTCGCGGACCGAGACCTGAATCCCTTTGGGATCTGAGAACGTACTCACAGTCAATGTACCACCGTCGGGCATGGCTTGAATCGCGTTGATTAAAAGATTGGATAAAACTTGCCCGAACTGTTGAGGATCGACCATAGCTTCCGGTAAGCCTGTTTGGAAGTGACGGACCACGTTGATGCGAATCTGTGGAAACAGCACCACGACACCCAAAGCATTGTCGATCACTTCATGAAGGTCGGTACGCGCCAGCTTGGCCGCTTTAGGCCTGGCGTATGTCAAGAGGTCGCGTACGGTGCCGTCGATTCGGCGGACCTGCTCGAGGACCTTTTCGACAACGGGACGTCTCTCGTCCTCATCCGGCAACGTGTCACCGAGAACTTGAATGGCACCAGCGATGCCAGCCAGAGGGTTTTTTATCTCGTGAGCAAGCCCTGCAGCCATCTCGCCTATGGTGGCGAGTTTCTCGGAATGTGAAAGCTGTCTTTCCAACTCTTGTAGCTTATCCAAGTTTTCTTGAATCGCTATGCAGCCAACGCATTCTTTGACTTCTTCGTCGGATTCTTCTCTGCGGACGAGCACCGAGATGTCTTCACCTGATTTGGTCAAACGCTTGGTGAGAAATTCGCTGGTGTGATTGTTCTTGTCCGCGAGAGACTTAGTACCATCGGGGACCAGTTTTTGCGCGTTCTGACCCAAGATCTCACCGGGACGGTAGCCATAGAGGAGCTCAGCACCTCGGTTCCAATAGACAATCTCACCTTCGGGGTCGATGCACACGATGGCATTAGTGGACTCTTTGAGTACTTCCGCTAGATGGTGCTCTCGATGCTCCACCTCGACTTCCATTTTCTGGAGCTTTCGGTGCGTCAAAAAAACGACCAAGAAGGCCACTAAAATGCTGATACTCAGATCACGAGCCACATGAAAGTGCCAGCGCGCCTCGGCGGAGAACTCGGGACTGATATATCGCTCCAGAGCATGTGAACCAGCAAAGAGTACAGAGGTCAACAGAGCTATCCCGACCACCAGCCTCCACAAACGTTGCCTCTTTTGCATCTGAGTCCGCCGTTCAGTCGGAAATCTGCTCCTGGAGTTGGAATTTCTTCATTTTGTAGCGTAAAGCATCTCGGCTGATGTCGAGGAGCTTAGCAGCTCTAGTTTGATTCCCTCTGGCTCTGACTAGAGCCTGCCGAACGAGCTCTTCTTCGACTTTTTCGAGAGACGTTCCGTCCTCAGGGATCGAGATCTCGGGAAGGCCGAAATCCGAAGATGAAGGAACGTGTTTGGCCGGTTCGATGGGGAGCGCGGACACATCTATGAGCGGAGGATCTTCGAGAATCATTGCCCTTTCGATGAGGTTCTTTAGCTCGCGGATATTTCCGGGCCAATGATATTCCATGAGAAGCTCAACTGCTCCTGGAGTAAGTCCCTCGATTTTCTTTCTAAATTTCTTGTTGTAGTGTTGAATGTAATAGTCCGCAAGCTGCTTTGCGTCGTCGCCGCGTTCGCGCAACGAGGGCAGAGTGATGGTAATGACATTGAGGCGGTAAAAGAGGTCTTGGCGAAACTTGCCTTCCTCGACCATAGTTTTGAGGTCACGGTTAGAGGAAGCGATGACTCTCACGTCGACCGAGATGTCTTGGACCCCTCCCACCCGCTTGTAGTTTTGTTCCTCCAAAACCCTGAGAAGTTTAGCTTGAAGACCAATCTGCATTTCACCGATCTCGTCGAGTAGGAGAGTCCCGCCGTCAGCCAATTCGAGCAGGCCCTTTTTCTGTTGTCGAGCATCGGTGAATGCTCCCTTTTCGTAACCGAAAAGCTCACTTTCAACGAGGTTCTCCGGTAACGCCGCGCAGTTGATGGCAAGGAAAGGGCGGTCTGCGCGAGCACTATGATAATGGATCGCCTTGGCGAAAAGGTCCTTTCCGGTGCCACTCTCTCCTTGTAGTAGAATCGTGGTAGCTGGGCTGGACGCCACCTTCTTGACCATCTCAATGGCGTCGGCGATGGCCTTGGACCTGCCCACGATATTGCGAAAATCGAAACGCTTCTTATCACGCTCACGAAAGTGTCGAACCTCCTGTCTGAGCTTGACTGCTTCGAGGGCATTGGAGACGGTTACTGCAAGCTCGTCGAAGTTCAGCGGTTTGGGGACAAAGTCGTAAGCGCCCAATCGGAGCGCCGTTACAGCATCCTCCAAGACCCCATAAGCAGTCATCATAATAACCACCACTCTTGGATCCTTTTCTCGAATGGTCCGTAGAACCTCGAGGCCGCTCATATCAGGAAGACGGATGTCCAAAAGAATGAGCTCGGGGCTTTCCTTTTCGGCAATGTCAATGGCGTCTTTTGCGTTGGCGGCCTCGAGGGTCTGGTAGCCCCAATTTGATATTTTTTTTCTCAAGGACCAACGGATCAGGTCCTCATCATCCACAATGAGTATTATGTCCTTGGGCATCTATGAATATCCTCTCCGAATGTCTACCTCTGTTGCCTTGTTACTACGGGAATGCGATGTGACGAACGAGATTTCACCCAACATCTTGACCTATGCCAGAAGTTCGTGTTAAGCCCTTGGCCACGAGAAGAATGCGCTGCTTTGCGAATCTTGTATCGACCGGGCTTTTGCTCGTTACCGTCTTCACGGCTTGGGTTCACTCCGAAACCGCTTATATCGGTGCCGAAAAATGCAAGCTGTGCCATCGTTCCACTTTTGAATCTTGGGCCGGCACTGCGCATCGGGGAGCTACCAAGCGGCTCACGGTGGCAGACCGCGAGCTCGACTGCGTTCGGTGCCACACAACGGGACCGAGTGGCCTTCCGGGGGTGCAGTGTGAATCCTGCCATGGTGCCGGGGCAAGCTATTGGCCGGCAGAGGTTATGATGGATCCGGCGAAAGCTCGTGAAGCTGGCCTGATATCGCCGACTGAATCTACTTGTCGAAACTGCCATGGCAGCGGATTACCTAATCACTCCTCTAGTTTTTCAATGCCGAACGAAGCTGAATGGTCCCGAGTCGTCCACAATTGATGACAATTGAGAACAATTCGCTCGTTCATTACAATGCCTGTCGCATCATAGTATAAACGGCTCCTGTGGCAAACCACGTCCCGTGTCCAGCCGATTCGTCAAAATCCAGATAAGTGCTTTATCATGAGGTAGTAATATAGATTTGAGGCTGTGTTGACGCGGCGGGGAAATTCATTCTTTTTGGTGAAATTGTGTGAAAACTCGCACCACCATTTGCTCTAGGTGGTTTTGCGCAAGCAAAGAAGAAGGAGGAAGGAGAGTTAGATGTCTCAGGGGATGTGGATTAGGGTGGGGTGAGAGTGACTTCCGGGTGTATGAAATAGCAGCTTCTTCGTATGTCCCTTATTTCCGCGGTTATTTGAAGGTCGAGGTCCCATCGACAGTATTGGAGGGTAATTTGTGGCATTTTTCGTGTCCCGGAGCA
>JAUVQL010000072.1 GCA_030598165.1 Acidobacteriota bacterium
ACAAACGAAGTGATCGTCGGGATCAGTCCTTCGTCACCATCAACTGTGGCGCGTTGCCAGAGGGTCTTCTTGAAAGTGAGTTATTTGGATTCGAGAGAGGGGCCTTTACGGGTGCAGTTGAAACCAAGCCGGGTAAGATTGAGCTTGCCGACGGAGGAACGCTTCTTTTAGACGAAGTCGGTGAAATGAGCCTGAAAACACAGGTCGAATTCCTGCGAGTACTTCAGGAGAAGGAGCTCCGGCGACTCGGTGGCGAGAATCTCATTCGTGTGGATGTGCGGATTATCGCTGCAACCAATAAAGATTTATTGGATGAAGTTAAAGAGGGCCGCTTTCGTCAAGATCTGTATTATCGGCTCGCAGTAGTGCCCATCCACATGCCACCCCTAAGTGATCGCCGCGAGGATATTCCGCTACTGGTCGATGCCTTTTTGAAGGAGTTCGCGCAGATGAATCGGAAACGGGGGAAGAAGATCTCGCGTGAAGCGCTGGAGATCCTCCTGCACTACGACTGGCCGGGCAACATTCGTGAGCTCAGAAATGTCATCGAGCGCATGACCGTTACTGTGGATTCCGCCACAATTCGGCCGGAGCACCTGCCTGCCGAAGTTGTCACCTCTGACGGCGCTGCGAGACAAATCTACATTCCTCTGGGTACCCCCCTCAAAAAGGTCGAAGAAATCGTCATCCGCAAGACAATGGAAAAACTGACCGATCACCGTCAGAAGGCGGCCAAAATTCTCGGCATCAGCCCTCGGGCACTTCATTACAAAATCGCCCAGTACGGAATGGCTCGGAAGAGTTCGAGGCCCGGGTCCGTCAATCGGGTCCGTTCACGGCGGCCCCCGGGCTCGTCCGCGTGACCTCCTGGCAAATTGCGTCAGTTTTTTCTAAAAATACTGATCTGGTATGCTTAAAAGCTCGACTCGACTTAGTGCCCTGGCTCATGACCGTAATTATGAATCGGGGTACTTAGGGAGACAGGGATGTCGACACAAACGCTTGCTCGTGAAGGGGCAAAAAAAGCTCAGCCCGACATGATCGTCAACGACTTCTCGATCGAAATCGCCACGGTGAATGGCTCAGGAAGCCAGTCCTCCAACAGCGTCTTAATGCGCTCCATTTTCAGAATGGGTATACCAGTCTGCGGCAAGAACCTATTCCCTTCTAATATTGCGGGTCTCCCAACCTGGTTCACGATTCGAGCCAGCAAAGAGGGTTACCTTGCGCCCAAGACAAAAATTGACCTTCTGGTCGCGATGAACTCGCAAACGGCGCAAGAAGATGTCGTCAGTCTCGAGCCGGGTGCGGTAGTCGTTTACGAGGAGTCGCTCAAATTGGAGCGGCTGCGATCCGATATCATCTTCTATCCGGTCCCTTTTTCCGTGTTGGCGAAGGAGGTCGTTCCCGATGCAAATTTGAGGAGGCTCGTTGCCAACATGATCTATGTCGGTGTGGTGGCGCATCTGCTCTCGATCGATAGAGACGAGATTTACGCGTCCATTACCAAGCAATTCAAGTCCAAGAGCAAGGCCATCGACCTCAACAAAAAAGCCGTCGACATCGGTTTCGAGTATGCTGAGCAAAATCTCACCAAAGTCGACCCTCTCGCTCTCGAGCCCATGGACCGTACCAAAGGCAAGATTCTCATTGATGGGAACACGGCTGGGGCCTTGGGATCCATGTTTGGCGGTGCTACCGTCGTCACTTGGTATCCCATCACTCCTTCATCGAGCCTGTGCGAGCAACTCGGCAATTTCATGAGCAAGTATCGTCTCGACGAGAAAACGGGTAAGGCAACCTTTGCCGTCGTTCAAGCGGAAGATGAGCTCGCCGCCTTGGGAATGGTGATCGGGGCCGGGTGGGCTGGTGCGAGAGCTATGACGGCAACAAGTGGCCCCGGGATCTCCTTGATGGCCGAATTTGCTGGACTGGCGTACTTTGCAGAAGTTCCGGCGGTCCTTTGGGACGTGCAACGCGTGGGACCTTCTACAGGAATGCCGACTCGGACAGCCCAAGCGGATCTAATTCCCTCTTTCTACTTGTCCCATGGTGATACGAAACATATCGTTCTCATCCCTTCCTCGGTCGAGGAGTGTTTCGAGTTCGGTGCGGAAGCCTTCAATCTGGCGGAGCGGTTCCAGACCCTCGTGTTGGTCCTGTCCGATTTGGACTTGGGGATGAACATTTGGATGTCAGATCCATTCGAATACCCGGAGAAACCCATCGATCGAGGCAAGGTTCTCTCAGCAGAGGATTTGGAACGACTTGGTGATTTCGCGCGCTATCGAGATGTGGACGGCGACGGCATTCCCTATAGAACACTACCGGGAACCTATCACCATCTAGCTGCCTATTTCGCCCGGGGAAGCGGCCACAATGAGTACGCTGGTTACAGTGAGCGTCCCGACGACTACAAGAAAAACATCGATCGCTTAGCGAGAAAACTCGACACCGCAAGAAAGTTCGTTCCGCCTCCTGAGATGACAGGCGATGACGATGCAGAGATCGGTATCATCGCTTTCGGCACCTCGCACTGGGCGGTGGTCGAGTCCCGCGAGCAGCTTTTGGCGGAGCAGGATGTAAAGACACGGTATCTAAGATTGAAAGCTCTTCCCTTCACCTCGGGGCTCGAGGATTTTGTCCTTTCGTGCAAAAGGGTTTACATCGTGGAACAGAATCGCGATGCTCAAATGGCTCAACTCATTCAGCTCGAGCTCGGCCGGAAGCCGGATCTTGTGGCAAAGCTTCGCAGTGTGCTGCACTACACGGGAATTCCAATCGGCGCTCGCTTCGTTACCGACGAGATCCTCGCGGCTGAATCCGCCTTCGCGAACCGCTCCGGCGAGACCCCGCCGAAGCCGAAGGGCGTAGGCGGGGGCATGTGCTAGCATCGCTTAGGAGAAGTCATGGCAACCGCAAAAACTCCGCCGTCGCCACCGAAGAAGGCCAATCGCATCGGCCTCGGTATGCACGACTATAAGGGGAAGGAGTCCACGCTCTGCAATGGATGCGGGCATGATGCCATCAGCGCCCAGATCGTGAAGGCTTTTTATGAGTCGGGGATCGAACCCCATCGCGTGGCGAAGCTCTCCGGCATTGGTTGTTCTTCTAAAACCCCCACCTACTTTCTAGGACGTGCACATGGCTTCAACACGGTCCACGGACGGATGCCATCTGTGGCTACGGGCGCCGTCTTGGCGAATCGCAGCCTCATCACGGTTGGGGTGTCGGGAGACGGCGATACCGCCTCCATCGGCATCGGCCAATTCGTGCACCTGCTGCGGAGGAATGTCCCGGTTGTTTACATTGTGGAAAACAACGGCGTTTATGGATTGACCAAGGGACAGTTCTCGGCGACCGCCGACCTGGGCTCTAAGTTAAAAACCGGTGTTGTCAATGAATTGACACCCATCGACCTTTGCGGGATGGCGGTCGAGCTCGGGGCAACTTATGTCGCCCGTTCGTTCGCCGGTGATCCAAAACAACTGGTGCCTCTCCTCAAGGGTGCCTTCGCTCACCAAGGGACGGCGGTTCTCGAGATCATTAGCCCCTGTGTAACCTTCAACAACCATCCCGGATCAACGAAGAGCTACACCTGGGGAAAAGAGCATGAGGAGCTTCTGCATCAAGTGGATTTCGTTCCTTACTTCGAACCGATCGATGTAGCCTATGACGAGGGAGAAATCCTCGATGTGGAGCTTCACGACGGATCTCACGTCTTGCTCAAAAAGCTGGAACGGGAGTACAACCCCACCGACCGTCACCAAGCCATGAAACTCCTGCTCGATGCCCGTATCAGCCAGCAGTTTCTGACAGGCTTGATCTATGTCAATCCCGATAAACAAAATTTCTTGGAGTTGCTCAATTTGGTCGAAGAGCCATTGACGAGCTTACCGGACGCGAAAGTGCGGCCTTCCAAGAAGGTGCTGGATGAAATCATGGAGTCCTTTGAGTAGGGATTCCTTCCGGTTCGATTCGGATCAGCTGGCCATGAAGCTCACACAAAAAAAAGAGAGCGCATCGGGTAGACCCGACGCGCTCTCCTCTTCTTTGTGCTGTTTTCTGGCGTACTGTTAAGTCGTCTCGTCGATGCCGATAATGATCCACCGGGATCTCGGCGAAACGTTGTTTTCAGGATTGGTTAGGTCGTACTTCACTAACGTGAAGGTATATGGTATCACTTGGCCATCAGTGGTTACATTCACATTGATGACCTTCTTGAAAACGTTGCCCTCTAACTTGGTGATGGGGGCGTCGGACATGACTGACATCTTGGCGACCTTAGTTTCTTTTTCCAGCTCTCTGTTGAAATTCTGCACGCTGCGCTCCAAGGTTTTTCTGTCGCTCATGATCTTTTCCCACTCGGCTTGGACCTCACCGATCTTACCCTTGAACTCGTAATCGGGTTCTTTGTCGAGCCGGAGTTGGATCTTCTCGATATCGTTGTAGTTGTCTTCGAGGAAGTATTTTCCCTTCTCGAACTGCGCGTCCCGTTCCTTCTTTGCCTCTTCAAGTTGCTGGCGAAGATCCGCGATACGGTACGGCTCACTCGTGCCCTCACTGACCTCGAGCACTTCCCAGTCTTCACAGCCTTCGCTGGGGAAACTCACTTGCGAGACCGAGGCGACGGTAGCATTATCCCCGGCTCGGCAGGCCATGAAGAACCTGTTGAGAAGCTGTTCTTCCTCCCCCCCTGAACAGGCCAATAAGCCTAATACGGTCGAAGATACCACCAGGTCCTTGAGCCTCAGCATACTAGTCCTCCTTTCGTATGAGCACCCAGCGCCGTTCTTTTCGGAGTCTGTGAATGGAAATGATGTCAAGGTTATTCCACGCTCCCAAAAAACATACGGCGCCCTTTATTCCAGGAAAACGGGTTCTCTCGGTTTACGTTGACCTGCGAACTCCGAGCCCGGGTTGGTCTTTCTGGATCATGTCCCTCTTCGGGAAGTGTTGGAGAAAGGTAAAAGATTTCCAATGAATCGTCCAACGCATTAATTCTAGAAGACATACCCACGCTCGACGCCGGGTCCAAACATACCCCCGGCCTAACAGGCGCACTATTCTATCCCACTCGGAGGGCGGAATCTACTCACAACTGTAGAGCGTCTTGTGGCTCGAGGCGGGACCAACAATCTTCAAATCCTGGGCGAGGTCGTGGAGTTCGCTGGCTTTCTTTTGACCTGACTCGGTTCCTCGTCCAAGGTTCCCATTCGCTCTGTCGATCTAGATTGAAACAGTCAGCCCCAAACAATGGCTGTATCTTCAACAAAAAAGGAATCTTCCTCACTCCGAGGCAAGCTTTTTTGGGCCAGCCTGGTTCTTTTTGAACGTGGAAACCGGCTTCGAATAGGTATATATTGTGAAGGTCAAAATAACGAGATTCAGGCTGGCTGAGGAGATGCAAATGAGGAATCGCTACATAGTTTTGGTGCTGTTATTTATGCTCGTTGCCGGAGCGAACGAGTTGGCCGCCCAAATGGGGACGGGCAGAGTAGCCGGCACGGTGAAGGATACCGAAGATAAAGCCGTAGAAGGAGCGAAAGTCGTAGCTCAGATGACCGGTTCCGACTTCCAACTGGAAGGTACCACCGATGGCAAGGGGCGGTGGGCCATCTTGGGATTCCGAAAGGGAGGCTACCAATTTACCTTCACAGCGAAGGGATATGTGCCCCAGCAGTTCACCCAACAGGTCAGCGGGATTGGCAAGAATCCTAGTCTCAACGT
>JAUVQL010000035.1 GCA_030598165.1 Acidobacteriota bacterium
GCCAAGCTCAAGGAGACGGCAACAGGAGACACCCTCTGCGATAAATCGGCACCGATCGTTTACGAGAAACTGGTGTTCCCCGAGCCCGTCATCAGCTTCGCGATCGAGCCGAAGTCGCGAGGCGATGAGGAAAAAATCAGCCAAGCCATGCAGCGTCTTGCTGAAGAGGACCTCATGCTGGCCTATCATCGTGATGCCTCAAGCAATGAGTTAATCCTTTCGGGCACTGGGCAACTCCACATCGAGGTCGTCGTGGGACGCCTAAAACGCAAGTTCGGTGTGGAGGTGGATTTGCACCCGCCCAAGGTGCCCTATCGGGAGACGATTACCGCCAGCGCCGAAGCCCATGGCCGGCACAAGAAGCAAACTGGCGGACACGGTCAGTTTGCCGATTGCTGGGTCCGCTTCGAGCCTCTTCCCCATGGATCGGATTTCGAGTTCGTCAATGCCATCTTCGGAGGCTCCATTCCTAGGCAATATGTTCCTGCCGTGGAAAAAGGCATCCAAGAGGCCCGATTGAAAGGTTTCCTTGGCGGCTTTCCCATGGTGGATTTCAGAGCAACGGTTTATGACGGAAAGCACCACGATGTGGATTCATCCGAGCTAGCATTCAAAATTGCCGGATCGTTGGCCTTCAAAGAAGGCATGCAATCTTGCCGGCCTATTCTTCTCGAGCCCATCATGAACGTGGAGGTCTCCGTCCCTGACGAGACCACGGGCGACGTTTTAGGGGATCTCAACTCCCGCCGGGGACGCACTCAGGGGATGGACAAAAAAGCCTCGCAAACCTCCATCAAAGCACAGGTTCCCATGGCGGAAATGCTTACCTACGAACCCGTTTTGACCTCCATGACCGGCGGACGTGGCGCCTTTCATATGGAGTTCTCACACTACGAGCAGGTCCCGTCCCATTCCCAGCAAAAGATTATCGCGGAAGCCAAGCGAGCGAAAGAGGAGAAGGAAAAATAAAGAATTCATGAATCTTACAGGTGGGGAACACCATTAGACGTTAAAGAATTAACTTTGCGTTGAAGAAAAACTAAAAAATCAGGAAACCAAGAAGCCCATTCTTGAGTTCTTGAATTCTTGAGTTCTTGCCAATAAACGCAGAAGGGACGGGCGAGGATCTCTCCATTGCCCGTCCCAATTACGTTCAGCTGGTCTTCTTCTTGCCTGCCTTCTTAGAAGCCTTCTTTGCGGTCGTCTTCTTTGTAACCGTCTTCTTGGCGGTTGTTTTCTTGGCTGCTTTCTTGACGGTCTTCTTCGCCGCCTTCTTGGCCACCGTTTTCTTGGCTGCCTTCTTCTTTGCCGCTGGCTTTTGTTCGGCCTCTTCTGGCTCAGCCTTCGCCGCCTTGGATTCCTTCTTTTCCTTCGCTTCCTTCTTCTTTGGCTTCTTGGCTTCCTTCGGCTTCTTGCCGGACGCCTTTGTCTCCTTGGCTTCCTTCGTTGAGGAGAACTCGTAGTCGACGAACTCGATGAAGGCCATTTCGGCACCATCACCACGTCGAGTGCCGAGCTTCAGGATGCGCGTATATCCACCCGGTCGCTCCGCAAAACGAGGAGAAATCTCATTGAAGAGCTTGGCCACGGCATCTTTACGAGGGATGATCGCAAGGGCCCGGCGTCGCGCGTGCAACGTGTCCTTCTTGCCCAAGGTGACGAGCTTCTCCGCGAAAGGTCGTAGCTCCTTCGCCTTGACAAGGGTGGTCCGAATCCGGCCTTTTGCAGACAAGATGAGAGATGCCGTCAAATTACGAAGCAAGCTGAGTCGATGCTCCGTAGTACGGCCTAGCTTACGATGAGCGACTCTATGTCTCATGGAACTACTCTATCCTCATCCCCAGGGAAAGCCCCATAGTCGTGAGGATCTCCTTGATCTCGTTCAGGGACTTACGTCCGAAGTTCTTGGTCCTCAGCATCTCAGCTTCGGTCTTCTGCACCAATTCGCCGATCGATTGGATGTTGGCATTCTTGAGGCAGTTGTAAGAACGTACCGATAGCTCCAACTCATCCACACTGCGGTTTAGATGCTCGTTGAGCGCTTGCCGTTCGGTGTCGACTGCAACTTCTTCCACCGGCCCTTCTTCTTCGAAATTGATGAATATCGTCAGGTGGTCTTTCAACAGCTTTGCAGCGAGCCCCATCGCTTCAGATGGCGTCACACAGCCGTTGCTCCATAAGTCGACCGTGAGCTTGTCATAGTCAGTGGCCTGGCCAACACGAGCAGCGTCGACAACATAGTTGACCTTCTTGATGGGCGTGTGCACGGAATCTAGCGGGATGTATCCAATGGTGAGATCTTCGTCGAAATTCTTCTCCGCTGACACGTAACCGCGCCCGTTCTTGAGGCGCATTTCGATATTGAGCTCGGCACCCGCCGCCAGGTTTGCGATGGGCACATCGGAGTCGAGCACTTCCACGTCGGCGTCAACCTCGATGTCCTTGGCAGTAACCGCCTTCTCCCCGCTTACCTTGAGGTAAACAGTCTTGGCCTCGTCGACGTGCATCTTGAAGGGCACCCGCTTGAGATTCAAAATGATCTCTGTCGTGTCCTCAAGAGCGCCCGGTATCGGGGAGAACTCGTGCAAGACACCTTCGATTTTGACGGCAGTGATGGCGGCACCTTCAATGGAAGACAAGAGAACACGCCGGAGCGCATTCCCTACCGTGGTCCCAAATCCCCTCTCGAAAGGTTGGGCAAAGAATCGACCATAACGGTCGGTCAGAGTATCTCGGTCTACTTCGAGCCGCTTGGGCTTCTGAAATCCCTTCCAGAGCATTCTTTTAATTCCTCCTCAGGTTCTACCTGAAACTACTTGGAGTACAACTCGACGATGAGTTGCTCTTGAACCGGTAATCCCACGTCGTCACGAGTGGGAAGCGAGATCACCTTGCCGGTCTTTTGTTCCTCGTCGAGCTCCAACCATTGTGGAACACCCCGACTCTTCGCAGCTTCGAGCGATTGCAGTAGAAACGCATTCTTGGCGTACTTTGCGCCGAACGACAGGGTCTCGCCTTCGCCAAGAATATAGGACGGAATATTGACCCGGCGATCGTTGACCTTAACATGTCCGTGTCGAACGACCAAGCGAGCCTGCCTGCGCGAACTGGCGAATCCCAGACGATACACGACATTGTCGAGCCTTCGCTCGAGCAACTGAAGGAGAGTCTCGCCGGTGATACCGCGTTGGCGCTCCGCACGTTCGAAATTGATACGAAACTGCTTCTCGAGCAGGCCGTATATGCGCTTGACCTTTTGTTTCTCGCGAAGCTGCAGTCCGTAGCCTTGAATCCTTGAGCGCCGGCTCTTTCCCTGCTCGCCCGGGGCGAAGTTACGCTTTTCAATCGCGCACTTCTCTGTCATGCACCGCTCCCCTTTCAAGAAGAGCTTCATTCCCTCGCGCCGGCACAGCCGGCAAACCGAACCACGATACCTAGCCAAGAGTATCACCTCCATTCGAGCCAGAGCGTACTCGACTCAGCTTTTCCGCCAATCCTGAATTCCTGATTTCTTGATTTCTTGAATTCATGCTTTTAAACGCGTCTCCGCTTCGGCGGCCGACAGCCGTTGTGTGGAATCGGGGTCACATCTTCGATCGACCGTATATCGATTCCGGCCGATTGCAATGCCCGAATCGCGGACTCTCGCCCCGAACCAGGTCCGGTGACTTTAACGTCGAGCGACTTGCAACCATAGGAACGGGCTGTATCAGCGACCTGCCTAGCGGCCTGTTGCGCTGCAAAGGGCGTCCCCTTGCGGGATCCTTTGAAACCACGCCCACCCGCACTCGACCAGCAGAAAACGTTGCCTTCTCTGTCGGTGATGGTGACAAGTGTATTGTTGAAGGTCGCGCGAATGTGAGCGATACCAGAATGAAGTACACGCTTTTCCTTCTTTTTGTATGCCTTACGCTTTGGCTTCTTGTCGTCTTTCTTCTTCTTCGCCATCGAGCTACTTCCTCGACTTTCTCATCGTCCCTTTTTTGGGACCTTTACGGGTTCTCGCATTGGTATGTGTCCGCTGTCCACGAGCCGGCAAGCCACGGCGATGACGAAGGCCGCGGTAGCAACCGATGTCCATGAGTCGCTTGATGTTCATGGCCGTTTCTTTACGGAGGTCACCTTCGACTCCACCCTCCGCGTCAATGACGCGGCTGATTTTGCTGACTTGCTCTTCGGAGAGCTCCTTCACTCGGACCTCCGGACCTATCCCCGCTTGCTCCAGAATGAAACCCGCACGGACATGACCAATGCCGAAGATGTGCGTGAGTCCGATATCAATGCGCTTGTCGCGCGGTAAATCGACACCTGCGATTCGTGCCACGATCCGATTCTCCTATCCCTGACGCTGTTTGTGCTTGGGGTTGACGCAAATAACACGTACTACCCCACGCCGGCGAACAATTTTACATTTGTCGCACATACGCTTGACGGATGCTCTAACTTTCATGACTTCGCTCTATTCTTTCACTGACTGCTGTCTGCTTGACTGTTAACCTTGTGGCCGGTTACTTATACCTATACACAATCCGACCGCGCGTTAGGTCATACGGCGAAAGCTCCACCAACACCTTGTCGCCGGGGAGGATCCGGATGAAGTGCCGGCGCATCTTCCCCGAAACGTGAGCAAGCACTTGGTGCTTGTTCTCCAACTCCACCTTGAACATGGCATTGGGAAGCGGTTCCACTACAGTTGCAACTACCTCAATGGCGTCTTCTTTAGGCACCGTTACCACCAGTGGGTTGGGGCTGACTCAAAATCCACGGCCCGTTCTCGGTTACAGCAACCGAGTGCTCGAAATGGGCCGAATAACGACCGTCCATCGTGACGACGGTCCATTGGTCCTGAAGCACCTTCACGCTGTGCGTGCCCGCATTGACCATAGGCTCTATGGCTAGCACCATGCCGGGCAACAATCGATGCCCTCGGCCGGGCTCGCCGTAGTTCGGAACCTGCGGCTCCTCATGCATCTGGGCACCAATTCCGTGCCCGACGAAGTCCCTAACCACGGAAAACCCATGGGCCTCAACATACTTCTGGACCGCGTGACCAATGTCAGAAACCCTGTTCCCGTCACGAACCTTCTCGATGCCTGCCCGAAGCGCTTTTTCCGTCACGTCGAGCAACTTCTGAGCCTCGTCTGTTACCTCGCCCACGGGTAATGTGACCGCCCCGTCACCGCAGAACCCGTCGACGATGGTTCCCACATCCAAGCTAACAATGTCTCCGTCACGGAGTACCCGCTTTCGAGACGGGATCCCGTGAACGACTTCGTCGTTGATCGACACGCAAAGACTAGAGGGAAAGCCACGATACCCCTTGAAAGCAGGCGTGGCGCCTTCGGCGCGAATCGTCTCTTCCGCCAGTGAGTCCATCTCGGCCGTCGACACACCGGGGCGAATCATCTCCTTCAGCTTTTGGAGAACCTTCGCCACCAACAGGTTGGCTCGGTGCATCTTTTCCAACTCGGTCCGAGACTTCCTAATGACCATCCCTATATCTCAACTACCAATCGAGCGAATGAGCTCGGCTAGTTTCCGGTATATCTCGTCTGGTGATCCTTTGCCGTCGACTCTGGCCACCCTCTGGGCATAGTAATCCAGCAATGGCTTGGTCTGGCTGTCATAGACTTCCAAACGCTTACGTACCGTCTCTTCCTTGTCGTCATCGCGCTGAATGAGACCCGATGCGCCACAGTTGTCACAAACGCCTTCCTTCTGGGAAGGCTTGAAATGGACGTTGAAGACCGCACCACACTTGGGGCAGCTCCTGCGCCCGCCGATTCTCTTGACGAGCTCTTCGTTATCCACATGAATGTTGGCCACAAGCACCGGCGGCGCCTCGGTTCCCCCCAGAAGCCTGTCCAAAGCCTCCGCTTGAGGAAGTGTTCGCGGATACCCATCCAAAATGTATCCTCTTTGCGCATCGGGCTTGGCCAATCGTTCTTTGATGATCCCGAGCATGATGTCGTCGCTCACGAGCTGGCCGGCATCCATGATTTTCTTGGCCTCTACGCCGAGTGGGGTCTCGTCTCGTACTGCCTGGCGCAATATATCGCCCGTTGAAATGTGTGGAAGCTCGAAATCCTCCGCAATTCTGACCGCCTGCGTTCCCTTTCCCGCCCCTGGCGGTCCCAACAGCACGAGTCTCACCATCGTCGTTACTCGCCTAACCTCTCCGTCCACGTACGCGTCCGCGTTTCATGAACCCGTCGTAATGTCGCATGATGAGCTGGCTCTCGATCTGTTGGACGGTATCCATCGCTACACCCACCACAATCAGCAACGAGGTGCCGCCAAAGTAAAAGGTAATCCCCAGTCCTTCCGTTATGAACGTTGGAAGCAAGGAGTCCAGCCAAGGTCCGATCACCGGGATCGGTGCCACTTTGAATCCGGCAATGAGGAACTCGGGCAAGACCGCCACGGCAGCCAGGTAAACCGCACCACCCAGCGTCAGTCGAGTCAGAATCGAATCGATGTACTCAGCCGTCCGCTTACCGGGTCGGATGCCGGGAACGTAGCCACCGTACTTGCGCATGTTGTCGGCTACGTCTTCGGGATTGAAAATAATGGCTGTATAGAAATAGCAAAAGAAAATGATGGCGGTTACGTAAATCAACGTATAAAGGGGCATCCCCCAAGCCAGTTGCTGTGCGATATTCGTCATCCAGGGACTGTTCGGAAAAAGAGAGGCGAACGTCTGCGGTAGAGCAATGATGGAGCTGGCAAAGATGACCGGGATGACGCCACCTGTGTTGACCCTGAGCGGCAAGTGAGTAGACTGTCCCTGGTACATGCGCCTTCCCACCACTCGCTTCGCATACTGGACGGGAATTCGCCTTTGTCCGCGCTCGACGAAAATGATGGCCGCAACGACCACAACCATGAAAGCGGCCAGGAGCAGTACTACAATGATCGAAGTCTCGCCGGTTGCAAGGTTCCGGATGGTACTGACGATCGCACTGGGAAAGCCCACGACGATACCGGCGAAAATGAGCAGACTCATCCCGTTACCGACACCTCTTTCCGTAATCTGCTCACCGATCCACATGATGAAGACCGTACCGGCCGTCAAGGTCAAAATGGTCATCAAAGTGAAGGCCAGTCCTGGGCTGGGAACCAGAGTCGCCCCGCCCGTCATCGGTGTTTTCTGGAGGAATGCGGCAATCCCGGCCGACTGAATGACACTCAGGAGAACGGTTCCGTAACGGGTATACTGCGTTATCTTCCTTTTGCCGAGCTCCCCTTCCTTGGAGAGTTTCTCCAAGTAGGGCCAAACCACCGTCAACAACTGGAGAATGATCGATGCGCTGATGTACGGCATGATCCCCAGTGCGAACACGGTGACTTTTGAGAGATTGCCTCCTGAGAACATGTCGACGAAGCCAAACCATGTCCCGCGGTTCTGCTCGAAAAATTCCGTCAAAGCCCGTGCATCCACACCGGGAGTGGGGACATGGTTTCCCAGGCGATAGACAGCGAGCATCGCTAGGGTGAACAGTACCCGGTTCCTGAGGTCCGGAATGCGAAATATGTTCTTCAGGCTTTCAATCACGCCTTAACGACCTCCACACGGCCCCCGGCCGCCTCGATTTTGGCGCGAGCGCCAGCACTGATGTGATGTGCCTGTACGACCAACTTCTTAGTCAAATCGCCGTTGCCCAAGACTCTCACGCCGTCGTGGAGCTTTCGGACCACACCGGTCGTAAGGAGCAACTCGGGAGACACCACAGAGCCCTCGTCGAAACGCTCGAGGTCGCGGACGTTGACCGTGACCCACTTTTTGGCGAACTTGTTGTGAAAACCTCGCTTGGGCACCCGACGAATGAGCGGCATCTGGCCGCCTTCGAATCCTCTCCGAAGCGAGTAGCCCGAACGGGACTTAGCACCATTGTGCCCACGGCCCGCCGTCTTGCCGACACCCGATCCCGGCCCCCGACCTATGCGCTTGCGCGGACGGGTGGCACCCGACGCGGGCTCAAGTCTTTCCAATCCCAATCCCATCAGGTCCTCCTCAAGAGATGATTTGAACCAAGTGGGGAATTTTGTTGACCATGCCCCGGATCTCCGGGGTGTCAATTCTCTCGACCACCTGATTCATTCGTCGAAGACCGAGTCCTTGCAC
>JAUVQL010000129.1 GCA_030598165.1 Acidobacteriota bacterium
ACTCTCAGGTGACCGCGCCGGTTGAGCCGACGGGTTACCTCGCGGGAGTTGTCGTGGGCCGGTCGAGACTCGCCGTAGCTGATCGTGCTCAGACGGGATTCTGGAACGCCGGCGCGGAGCAGATAATCTTTGACCGCATCCGCCCTCCGGACACCGAGCGAGAGGTTGTACTCCTCGGTACCGATGCTGCAGCAGTGTCCTTCGATCTCGATCTTCAGATCGGAGTTTTCTTTGAGCTGTGCTGCGGCTTGATCGAGGAGTCGTCGTGCCTCTTCGGTCAAGTCGTAGCGATCGAAGAGGAAGTGCACGTCCTCGAAATCGATGGCCTTGACGACCTTGCGATGGACACGGATGTTGGTCGTGTCGGAAGCCGTTCCGCCTTGACCATCGTCCACTGTAACCGTCACCGGATAGCTACCGTCGACTCCCGTGGGGGCCGTCCAAGTCACTCGTGGACCCGTGCCCGTGATCTTGCCATCAGGAGCCCGCCACGCGTATGTCAAGGGATCGCCATCGGGGTCTTTGGCATCCGCTGTAACCGTTGAATCCGCACCTTCTTCCACTTCGGAAGGATTCGCTCTTACGGTAACCGTAGGCGGCTTGTTCACCTTTGGTGGTGGCGGTGGCGGCGGGATGTACGCACCGCGGGTGCCGGGGTGGTAACCGATGCTCATGTTGAATCCGGATGCCGTCACGCCTTCTTGGGCTTGGTTGACGTTGGAGCGAATGCTTGCGGTGACGAAGACACCGTTGTCCATCTGGTAGATGATGCCTGCCAGGATGTCGACGGGATCCGTCTGTTTGTAATCGGCGCCGTTATAAACCGAGCCGGTCAACTCCACGGTCCCGCGGATGTTACCATTGCGGGGGAAGTTGAAACCGAGGCCCCATTCGAAAGCGTTGCCCACGCTGAAATCAATGTCGCTATCTTTGCCGTTGCCCCGGAAACCGACGTAATAAGAAGAGCCGACCTTCTCGCCAAGATTCTTGGACAAGACGAGATGGCCGCCGCCCGAAACGCCTCCGGTACCGAGGCCTTCGTCTTTACTGGCCGTCGGTGCTTTGATGAAGCCACGGACGGCGAGTCCGACGGGATCCAGCTCCATCGCCTCATCGGGGTACTCTGACATGATGTTGTACTTCAAGCCGACATAAATGTCACCGAAACCCGCCGACCAGCGCTGGGAGACGCGAGGATCGTCGTTGAAGTACGGCGGCGGATCTATGGCGATGAGAGAATCTCCGATTTCTTGAGCCAAGATACGCCGTTGGAATTCCAGGCGGCCGAAGATTTCCAACTTGTCGGTTGCGCCGAAGGCGAACGTCCCGGCAAGATTCGAGATGTCGAGGTTGAACGGGTCACGGTCGATATTGTCGCGGAGAACGCTCGCAGACCATTTACCCTTGAGCAGTGTGTAGGCAGAGTAAACGTCGTAGTATCCCGTGTCACCCCAACGTGTCGCGATGGCTGACTCCGTCTCGTAATAGCCTCCGGCTTGCTCGGCAGCTTGCTCTTCTTGGCTGAAAGCCAATCCGGCAATGCCTAGGAAGAGTATTAGAGTAGATATTAGGGCGCGCTTCCATATATTCATCAAGACACCCTCCTTGGGTTCTCTCGCGTAAGGTTGAAGCGGGTGGCGCTCTTCCGCTTCACCGGAATGACCCCATTGTTGCCAGGGCCCAATTCGGTACTTCAACCCGCAAACTATACAGATTATTCAGATTTGAGTCAATTATTTCGGAACTATTTGTCCTTAAGTCTTTATGAATATTTTAGTCTGATTGTGTCAGATCTGTGTCAACATCTAATTCGTCGGTTTGTCGCTTTCGGCCAAAGATGGCGGCGATGCCGATGGAGAGAAAATATAGCCCGATCATGGGGAAGGCCAGCAAGCTCTGAGTGACCACATCGGGCGTCGGCGTAATGATGGCGGCAACCACAAAGATGATTAAAACGGCGTACTTGAACTTGGCCCAGAGAAATCCCGCAGTGACGAGTCCGAGTCGGGCGAGAAGGAACGTCAGTGTGGGAATCTCGAAGACGACTCCCATTCCCAGTATGAACTTGCTGTAGAAAGAAAAAACGGCCGAGACGGTGAGAAGGATCTCGATGCTCTCCCCTCCGAACGTGGTCAAGAAATGGGCGGCGTAAGGAAAGACGACGTAATGTCCAAAGGCTGCCCCCCCTAGAAAGAAAAAAGTACCCAAAAAAATAAATGGGATGGCGAAGTGCCTTTCTTTGAGATAAAGACCTGGAGATACGAACAGCCACACTTGAGTCAATAACATTGGAGACGACAGGAATATGGCCGCGAAAAAGGACATCTTCAGGTAGAGCATGAAGATCTCCGGTACTGCGGTGGCGATGAGCTCTCCGCCCTCTGGTAAGGCATTGCGGAGGGGTCTCATCAAGAAGTCAAAGATGTGCTGAGAAAAGGTGAAACAAAGAGCAAAGGTAACGACGAGAGTCAGGACTGATGCGATGATACGACGACGCAGCTCATCCAGGTGATCGAGGAAAGTCATTTTGTCCGGTGAGGGTGGGCTACTGGCCATCAGGCCCTTGACGTGCTTTCTCGTCCTCGACCGGTTCTTGTGCCGGTTTTGTGACCGTTTCGGTGGCGCTGGCGCTCACCTCCGGTTTATCCTTGCGGGAGTCTTCGACCCGTATCTCGTCTTCCAATGTGCTGCGCAGATCGTTCGAGGCTCGCTTGAACTCGGCTAGGCTTCGACCGAGAGATTTGCCCAATTGAGGAAGTTTTCTTGGGCCGAAGACGATCAAGGCAATAACGAATATTATGACTAGTTCGGGCATTCCTATGGGGCCAAACATCTCTTGCCTCCTGTTGTCTCCAGGAGGAGATTATAGGATGAGGTGGCGCCAAAAACAAAGCGTGCAAATCATTACAAGCTCTTTACTTGGAAGAGTCCGTTTGTTACGATAAAATTAGAAGGGGAAATATCCCGACTGCAATAAAACCTGCAGAAAGAGGCTGGAAATCAATGAAAAAGCCTGTTGTCGCTGTTGTTGTGTGTCTCGTTCTCACGGGAGCCTTGCTGGGAGGGCTTTTAGGTCGCCGCGCTCAAGCGACGGCCGACGAGTATTCCCGGTTCCTGCGGCGCTATACTGACGTGCTCCGCATCGTGGAGAAGGAGTATGTCAAGGAGGTCGAACCGAGACGCCTCGTCCATGCTTCGATTAGAGGCATGCTCCGAACGCTGGATCCCCACTCCAATTTCTTGGCACGCCGCGAATACACACAACTTCAAGAACGGCAAAAGGGCAGTTACTACGGCCTCGGTATCTCGGTCCAAATGATCGAGGGGAATCTGACTGTAGTGTCACCGTTCGAGGGAACGCCGGCTTACCGTCTCGGCATCCGTTCCGGTGACATCATCTCCAAAATCGAGGGAGACGAGACTCGGGGAATCGAAATCGATGAAGCGGTCAAGCGTCTGAGAGGGCCGAAGGGAAGTGATGTCACCATTTCCATCACTCGAGTCGGCTACGAACAACCTCTCGATTTCACCATTGTACGTGACGAGATCAAATTGAGAAGCGTTCCCTATGCTTTCACGCTTCCCAACGGATCCGGGTATCTACGGATATCTGATTTCACCGAGACCACTGAGAGCGAGTTGGAAGAAGGTATCCTGAAGCTCAAACAGCAGGGTGTCGACAGCCTCATCCTCGACCTTCGCAACAACCCCGGCGGGTTGCTCGACCAAGCGGTGTCCGTCTCAAATAAGTTCCTCGACAAAGGCTCCAAGATCGTTTCGACCCGAGGACGCACTCATGGATCGGATCAAGATTTTTTCGCTTCCCGTCAAGCGACGCATTCCGACTTGCCGATCGTTGTGCTCGTGAATTCGGGTAGTGCCTCGGCATCTGAAATCGTGGCTGGTGCTATCCAGGACCACGATAGAGGTCTCATCATTGGAGAGACAACCTTCGGGAAAGGTCTGGTTCAATCGATTTATCGGATCAGCGAGGGTAACGGACTCGCTTTGACGACGGCGAAGTACTTCACACCGAGTGGTCGAAGTATCCAGCGGGACTATTCGGGCTCCATCGATGATTACTACTTCGCTGCGCGTTCTGACGATATGCCCGAACCCCGAGGTGAGTTGAAGCACACTGATGCGGGTCGAGAAGTTTATGGCGGGGGAGGAATCGCTCCCGACATTTCGGTGACCTACCCGAAACCGCCCAAGGCCATTTTGTCATTGAGCAGCCGCAATGCTTTCGTCGAATACGCCTCTTTCTACGAAGCCAAAAACGGGCGGACTCGAGACACCGCAGGCGCGGGCGTCGTGCCGGAGGAGATTCGAACGGCTCGATCCGAAGAGGTCCGGCTCATTGACAAGAACTTCCAAATCGACGACAAAGCTCTCGAGCATTTCTTTAAATTCCTCACCAGCGAAGAAATTCCGTACTCCAAGAAAGAGCTTCTAGAGAATAAAGACCAACTGGCACTCAAAATCAAAGCTGAGATCTTCTGGTCCCTTTGGGGAGTCGAAGCGAGGCAGCGGGTCTTTATTTCGGAAGATCCTCAAGTCAAAGCGGCCGTCCAGGCCCTCCCCGACGCGGCGGATTTGATGACGGATCCGCGGGCTTATATCACCCGCTTGGCGAGTCGTGACAAAGAAGGTCCTTAGTACCCCGATTCATAATTACGGTCACGAAACCAACCGAGAACGCCGATCCATCCCGTCTGGCTGCGTTGCT
>JAUVQL010000036.1 GCA_030598165.1 Acidobacteriota bacterium
ACCAAATATGCGGCCCAAGATTCCCAGCTTTTCTTCTTTTTCGTCTGTAGCAAAGATCTCTTTCGAGTGAACCAACCGGTCTTGGAGATCCATTGGAGACATTTTGAGCTTGTCAGCTAGTAGCTTCAAAACAAGACGTTGTAATTCCCTTTCGCGAAACGGCTTGGTCGCAAAACCGTCTGCCTTGAACTGATCGATGGCTTCACGCCGATAGCGGTCCTTCAGATAAACACCGGTGAGGATGAGAACCTTTGTTTTCCTGGTTCCCGCAGATGTCTTGATCTGTTTACATAAATCAAAGCCCGATAGTCCAGGAAGCAGTGCGTCTAGAATCACAAGGTGTGGAGCTGTCGACTCCACCACCTGCAAAACCTTGTGGGGATCTTGGAGACCGTCGATCTCGAGATGGATCGGGGCAAGAGCTTTCTCCACCCTATCGATGTCGTCTTTTTCGTCATCGACAACCAGGATGGTTGGCTTCTGCTCAGCCATGTTTCACCTTATTCAAATAGACCTTCTCGTCAGGGAAAATCCCAAGCGTTTCACCAAGCAAAACCGGCTCGAACATTGGCGAGAGTATCATAGTCCCTTCCAGATCCCGTAATCTCCGAATCCCCTAGGACCCACGCCAACTTTCGAGCAATTTTTGCAGAAGCATTAGTTAGAATCTTCTACCGGTTACTCGATGATCAAACCGTGGAGGGGTAATAAGAGTTTATCTCAGAAGAATTTACTCGTGCAACAGTCACATTGTTTCCTAAAGAGGGAATCAGCCTTTGAATTGAAACGCTCTCGGTGCTAGTCTGAATACGGATTATCGGGAGCTGCCGTCACTCGAGGCGATTAGCGTCAGCTCCTCGAGTAACTATATGCACTCTCGATTGGGACTATTAATCATAATCCTAGTGGTGCTCGCTCTGGACCAGGTCACAAAAATATTAGTCAGTTCGAGCCTCTCCCTAGGGGAATCCATTCCAGTACTACCGGATTTCTTCCATCTCACTCTGGTACGAAACAGTGGAATGGCTTTCGGTCTGCTCTCCGCTGCGACGATTCCCTACAAGCCCATTTTGGTCACCTTACTTTCCGTGGTAGCCCTGAGCGCCGTGGCGATTTATGCGGTCAGCTCTCCCGCGAATGAACGTTTGAGCCAGTTCGCTCTTGCTTTCATTCTTGGTGGCGCTGCGGGTAATATCATCGACCGCGTTAGACTCGGCTATGTCGTCGATTTCATCGACGTTTTCTATCGCGGATCGCATTGGCCGGCGTTCAATGTCGCCGACACCGCGATTTGCGCCGGTGTTGGTTTACTTCTTCTCGACACGCTTCTCCGTCCCGCCAAGACAACAGTAGAGGCGGGGACCGGAGACAATTAGAGCTCGTGTACCCGAAACTATTCGATCTCGGTCAAGTCGACCTGTGGGGAAATAGCGTCAATCTGTTTCTCCCGACTTATGGCTTCTTACTGGCCATCGGTTTTCTCGTTGCGTTGAAAGTGGCCGCAGCTAGAGGCAAACAGCAGGGGGTGGATGCCAATCTCACGTTGGATCTCGGGCTCTATATCCTCATCTCGGCCTTGCTAGGAGCAAAGCTCCTACTCCTCATCGTCGATTGGGAGCACTACAGTCACAGTCCAGCTAGCTTGCTGCGTTCCGGCGGAGTCTTCTACGGAGGGCTCATTGCTGCAGTCATCGTTTCGCTGTGGTTTTTTCATAAGCACAAGTTGAAGGCGTGGCGCATGACGGACATCATGGCCCCGTCAATTGCCTTGGGACACGCCATCGGTAGGCTGGGGTGCTTTTCTGCCGGCTGCTGCTACGGCAAGCCTACCGAGATTGCCCTTGGGGTCACGTTCAACAATCCCTACGCGAGAGAGATTGCGGGCACACCCCTCGGTATCGCGCTTCATCCGACCCAGCTCTACGAGGCGGCAGCTGAGCTTTTGATCTTCCTGATCCTGCTGGTTCTAGCGAAAAGGAAACGATTCGACGGTCAGATCTTTTGGACCTATGTGGCGCTCTACGCCGTCGCCAGATTCGTCATCGAGTTCTTCCGTGGTGACCAAAGAGGCCAGGTCTTCGATGGCGCGCTCTCGACGTCCCAGTTCATCGGCCTGGTCATGCTTGTAACCAGTATCTTCGCCATGGCCTATATGCGCCGTAAATCTCGCACGACTCCTTGACTCCAGAAATCGACAACAACGAAGCCCTCACCGTGAGGTGGATTGTCTCCCCGGAGGAGGCAAACACACGTATCGATCAACTGATCCCGAACCACGTCGGAAACGCCAGTCGCGCGCAAGCAAAGAAGTGGATCGAGAACGGGCGGGTTCGAGTCAATGGCCAAACGATACGGCCTTCGCGGCTCGTGCATCCCGGTGAAGAGATCGAGGTCGAGGTTCCACCCACTGAGCCCGCCGAGCCTCGGGCCGAGGACATTCCCATCGAGATTCTGCACGAGGACGAAGATCTCGTCGTGGTCAACAAACCTCCACACATGGTCGTGCATCCCGCTGCGGGACATACTTCGGGTACATTGGTCAATGCACTGCTCCACCACTGCTCCGACCTCAGCGGGATCGGAGGAGTGGCCCGCCCCGGCATCGTCCATCGCCTTGACCGAGGCACATCGGGCTTACTCGTTGCCGCAAAAAACGACCGCTCCCATCGTGCCGTGGCTCGTCAGTTTGCCAGCCGAGGCGTCGAGAAGCTCTATCTGGCACTCGTTTACGGTACACCTCCCGAACACCTTCGTATGGATAGCCCCATTGGGCGCGATCTCGTGGACCGCAAGAAGATTTCCAGCCGCTCGCGGCGCCCTAGATCCGCCATCACGGAAGCAAAGAAGCTCGAGGCACTCCCTCTCTCAACGTTCCTATCCGTTCGCATCACGACCGGCCGTACGCACCAAATCCGAGTTCACCTTTCGGAAGCCGGCTTCCCGTTGGTGGGCGACACGGACTACGGTCGGGCACACCGCCCGCCGAAAGGTGGTGGCGAAGCCTTCTTGATCCTCCATCGCTTGAATCGTCCCGCCCTTCATGCCGCTCGTTTGGTCTTCCGCCACCCACGCAGCGGAGAACGACTTCAATTCGAAGCACCTCTTCCCTCCGACATCCTCGAGGTTCTTGACGCACTCCGGCACCTAGCCAAAACGTGAAGTTAGCGGTTTCCGGAGGTAGAATGATAGAGGAGTCAGGATAGCCGTTCCAGGTTTTCGTGGACCTTAGAAACCTCCTGCTCCAGTCATCGAAAGAGCGCATTACTCTTGAGAAATCTGACCAATAGCCTTCTGGGTGGACAACTACTCGCCCTATTTCTAGCTCAATCCATCTTTATCTTGAATCCGCAGGTGACCCTCGACGCACCTACGATACTTCGTGTCTGGGGATCCGTTGCCCTGACGTACGGCATCGCATCGGGTCTCCTATCCTGGCTGTTGCTCTTCCTCGTCGAGGAGGTTCGGGGAGGCCCACTCCGCCCGGCTTGGATGTCGTTCCGTCTCCTCATTTGGCTGCTCACCCTGGACCTTGGCCTCGCAGCAACTCTTCTGTGGCATAATCTTTTCTACTATCGACTCTATATCACCCCGGATAACATACGCACCCTAGCAACAGCAGCTACGATCCTATCCGCAGCAGCAGCCATCCTACTCATATTAGCTCTCTTTCATTACTCCTTTGGGCGACGAGCAGCCCATTTCGGTTACTCCTTGGTCTTTCTCACTTGGATTGTTTCCCTGGTGGCGCCATTTTTCTTTCGTCCTATCAGCAACGAAACGTCATCCTCAGTCCCACGCTTGCCTCTCGAGGACAGTCCTTCGCCTGGCCGTGTCACGATCATCGGCATGGAAGGGGCTTCGATGTCCTACGTCCTGCCCGCCGTAGCCGAGGGAAAGCTCCCCAATTTCGCACGACTCATCGAAGGTGGTGCCTCGGGAGCTTTAAGGACGATCCACCCTACGGAATCACTCGCGGTTTGGACGAGCATTGCCAGTGGTAAACTCCCCCGGCAGCACGGTCTCTTGGGCTTCTACCGATACCGCTTTCCAGGTGTCCAATCGACGTTTTCGTTGTTGCCCCACGGACTCTTCCTGCAGAGCCTGGAGTACCTGGGATTGCTCAAACGCACAGCGGTGACGTCCACTCAGCGACGGACAGGCACCTTCTGGACCATTTTGTCCAGCTTTGGCGTTAAAGTCGGACTCTTGCGGTGGTGGGGCACCTACCCCGCCGAGGCCGTCGATGGTTTCATCGTCTCCGAATACTTTCATCGTCAAGTGAGAGAACAGTTCGATCCCAAACTGCCCGATCTGACGTACCCCGCGGACCTTTTTCCCCAACTCGCTCCTTTGGTCGTCCAGCCGCATGACATCGATGCTTCGGAGTTGGACCGATTCGTGGACCGGAGTGTCGATATTCCCGACGACACACTCCCATGGGAGTCCGTCCTCAGATCCTCGCTGGCTGACGATGCGACTTACCAACGAGTAGGCCGGCAGTTGCGCGAGTCTCAGGACCCCCACGTCTTCGCGATTTATTTCTTTGGACTCGACAACCTTGGACATATATTTTTCCGTTACCACCGCCCGGAAAGCTTCGGAGACGTGAATGAGCGAGAGCTCAAGAAGTATGGCCGGGCTATAGAGGCCTACTACAGCTATCTGGATACGGTCCTTGGTGATTACTTGCAATCTCTACAACCGGAAGAAACGCTAGTCGTGATCTCGGGACACGGTATGGAAGCCTTGCCTGTATCGCGTCGAGTCGCGGAGGCGTTCAAGGGCGGCAGCCACCTTTCCGGCTACCACGAAGGAGCCCCGGATGGTCTTGCTCTTTTCTATGGCCCGGGAATCGCCCAGGGCGCCAAGTTTCAAGGCGCTTCCGTTGTCGATATTACACCTACGTTGCTCTACCTCATGGGACTACCCATCGGGCAAGATATGGAAGGCAACCTGCTTGCTGCTGTTCTCAAAGAGTCCCTGAGCCGCACCCAACCAGTAACCTTCATCTCCTCATACCATAACTTTCTCATTGGGCCCCGGCGCGAGGAGGACTCCTTCGAGCGCCCCTCTCCTCTCGATGCATTACCCGAGGCCCTCGAAAGCCGGGACTAGCCCGCCTTCGCTCATTGAGACTACAGCAAAGCTTCGGCGGGTCCGCCGTCTTGTCCGCCGTAGCTTTAGCGAAGGCGGAAGCCTTGGCGAAGGCGGACTGCCTCCTGTATTCTTTCATTTGACCTCCGTGTTACGATACTCGCCGAATATGGACTACCGGCAAATCTCGACTCTAATGGACGCGGCTGAAATCCGCGAGATCCTGACTCGCGTCGCCGACGAGATTCTCGAACGGGGATCCACAAAGGAGCTCGCCCTCGTTGGTATTCGCACACGCGGGGTTCCATTAGCAAAACGGTTGGCAGGCCTCATTCAAGCTCGTACCGGCACAGATCTTCCGTTGGGCGTCCTAGATATTACGCTCTACCGTGACGACCTGACCGATATCGCCTCCCAGCCGGTGGTGCGTCCTACGGTTCTGCCCTTTCCCGTCGATGGACACCGCATCGTTCTCGTCGACGATGTTTTGTATACCGGCAGAACGGTCCGGGCCGCCATCGACCAGCTCATCGACTTTGGACGACCTCGAAAAATCGAGCTGATGGTACTCATCGATCGCGGGTGGCGTGAGCTTCCTTTCAAGGCGGACTACGTCGGAAAGGAAGTGGAGACCACAAAGCAACAAATGGTGGAAGTCCGTCTCGACGAAAATGATGACCGAGACGAAGTGGTCCTCATGGAGCAGAAATAATCCTGGAGTCCATTAAAGAAAGGGAGAACCTCGGAGCACATTCGTGAAATGAACTTCAACCGAAAAGACCTTCTAGGCATTGAAGAGTTATCCCCGGAAGAAATCCAACTCATTCTCGATACCGCCACTTCATTCAAAGAGATTGCGACACGGCCCATCAAAAAAGTTCCCACGTTGAGAGGCCGCACGGTCGTTAATCTCTTTTTCGAGCCCAGCACCCGGACTCGTTCTTCGTTCGAGATTGCAGAAAAACGTCTCTCCGCCGACACACTGAACTTCAGCGGGTCGAGCAGCGCACTCTCCAAAGGAGAGACCATGCTCGACACGGTGCACAACCTCGAGGCCATGGCTCCAGACACACTCGTCATGAGACACGCTGCCTCCGGGGCCCCTCATTTCGTGGCGCGCAACACGAAAGCATCGGTCATCAACGCCGGTGATGGCATGCACGAGCATCCCACACAGGCTCTCCTGGATGCTTTCACTATTCGGGAGCACAAGCAGAAGCTGGACGGACTCAAGGTAGCGATCGTCGGTGATCTCGTTCACAGCCGGGTTTTCCGCTCGAACGCGTGGCTTCTGGCCAAGATGGGTGCCCAAGTCCACATTGCAGGCCCGGCCACACTGATTCCACCAGCAGTCGAAGGCCTTGGAGTCAAAAGGGCCAAGCGCGTCGAAGAAGCGGTGGAGGGTGCCGATGTGGTGATGATGCTCCGGGTACAAATGGAGCGGATGAAAGGTGGTTTCTTCCCTTCCGCCCGTGAGTACTTTCGGCTGTTTGGCATGACCCCGGAGAGACTGGAGCTGGCTCGCAAAGATGTCATCTTGATGCACCCCGGTCCCATGAACAGGGGTATCGAAATCGACTCCGCGGTTGCGGATGGACCTCGTTCGGTGATCTTGGAGCAAGTCTCCCATGGGGTTGCGATAAGAATGGCGGTTCTTTATCTCCTAGCTGGTGGAGGCTCAGAGGAATAGCATGCGTCTAGTCATCAAGAGTGGTCGCGTCATGGATCCGGCCAACGGCGTTGACACCGAAACGGATATCTCAATCGAGGACGGTCGGATTTCCTCCGTCGCGCCGGATATAGACACCAAAGGCGCCGAAGTCTTGGATGCCAAGGGTCTGGTCGTTGCGCCAGGCTTTATCGATATGCACGTTCACTTGCGGGAGCCGGGTTTCGAGCACAAGGAGACCATCGAGACGGGCACAGCAGCCGCGGCGGCGGGAGGTTTCACGGGCGTAGCTTGCATGCCCAACACGAATCCCGTCAACGATTCTGCCGCAGTGACTGAGCTCATTCTCCATCAAGCCCGGGAAAAAGGCCACGTCAGGGTGTATCCCATAGGAGCCATTACCAAAGGCCAAGCCGGTAATGAGATCGCCGAAATAGGCGAGCTCGTCCATGCAGGTGCCGTGGCCATCTCCGACGATGGTCACCCTGTGAGTGACCCTCGAGTCATGCGCCGCGCTTTGGAGTACTCCACCCACTTCGACATCCCACTCATCGAACACTGCGAGACACCGGAGCTCCACCCCGGTGGCGTCATGCACGAGGGTTATTGGTCCACGGTCCTGGGTTTGAGGGGAATCCCTGCAGCTTCGGAAGAAATCTCGGTTCGTCGCAACATCTCCCTCGCCGAGATGACGGGAGCCAAACTTCACATCGCCCACTTGTCGACGCAAGGATCCCTTGAAGCGGTAAGGGACGCCAAACGCCGGGGGCTCCGTGTGACCTGTGAAGCCACACCCCATCATCTCCTATTAACGGATGAAGCCGTCAAGGATTACGACACGCACACCAAAATGGCGCCGCCGCTCCGGTCGGAGGAAGATCGTCAAGCCCTCATCGACGGCCTCGCGGATGGCACCATCGACGCCATTGCCACCGACCATGCGCCACATCACTCTGACGAGAAGATGGTGGAGTTCGACCATGCGCCCTTCGGGATCGTGGGGCTCGAGACGGCTGTCCCTTTGTGTCTGGACCGTCTCGTGGGTCAGAAATTAATCTCGTTGGCCCGACTGATCGAGCTCTTATCCACCCAACCAGCCCGCCTCCTCGGCCTTTCCAAAGGCACCCTGACCGTGGGTGCCGACGCCGACATTACGGTACTGGATCTCGAGGGGTCCTCCACTGTCGAACCGGGGAAATTTCGCTCCAAGAGTCGGAACACTCCCTTTAAAGGATGGGAGCTCAAAGGTCGAGCCGTGAAAACCATCGTGGGCGGCAAGGTCGTCTGGAGTGTGGACTGAAGGCCTACGAGAAAGCCCGTACCAT
>JAUVQL010000149.1 GCA_030598165.1 Acidobacteriota bacterium
ACACCAGGAGATTATGAGACCAAAAGGAGTGGAAAGGAACCGAACGGTACGGATGAGCCCAATGGTATGAAACGCCCGCGAGTCGAACTGGATTTGGCAAGCAGCCTGAAGGTAGTTGATGCCGTTCAGATGGCAGCGGAAGCGTTCGCCAACGCCGAAGGCCTCGATAGTGAAGCGTCTCACTTCATGGCCATCGCCTTGAGAGAAGCCGCCGTAAATGCAATTACGCACGGTAATGGAGGACATGAGGAGAAGAGAGTCGTCATCAGATTCAAAACCGACAACCGGGGAAATCTCGTTTATGAGGTAAGGGATACGGGGAGAGGATTCGACCCGAAGCGAGTGCAGGATCCTCTGGAACCAGAAAACCTGCGTCGAGGTAGTGGGCGGGGTGTTTTTTATATGAATAAGTTCGCCGACGATGTCAGATACAAGTTTCCAAAGAGCGGTGGTACGGTTGTGGAACTCGAGAAAAAACTGCCTGGAGCAAAACGCAGTAGTCCGGGAGCAAAGAGAAAGCACAAATAGCGAGATCGATAGGGATCCAATCGTGATGGAGCGAAACGAAGGCATCATCGAAGTGTTGAAGACGCTCGCGAGAGACACGCGACGGGGCTTGTACCGTAAAGCACCGGTTTACCGGGGACCTGTCGAAGGACAACCGACGCCGTTTAGAACCCTAGTGGGTTGTCTCATAAGTACCAGAACCCGAGATGAGCAAACGACGAAAGTATGCGATCGTCTTTTTAGTGTTGCAGTTACACCAGAAGAGATGGAGCGGCTTTCGGTTGCGCATCTCGAAGGCCTTCTTTATGGTGCGGGATTCTACCGACAGAAGGCCAAGCAACTCAAGGTACTTTCTCGTTTGATCTCAGAGATGGGCGAGGTGCCACAGTCAAGAGAGAAATTGGTGCAACTTCCAGGTATCGGTCCCAAATGCGCAAACATCGTGTTGGCCAGATGCTTCGGGAAACCCGCTATTGCTGTAGACACGCACGTTCACCGCATATCGAACCGAATGGGATGGGTAGAAACATCCCAACCTGAGGAAACGGAGGTAGCACTTACACCCAAGGTGCCAGTACGGTGGCGACAGCGCGTCAACGTTTTGCTCGTGGCTCACGGACAGATTGTTTGCAAGCCCATAGGTCCACTCTGTTCGGAGTGCACCGCAAACGAACTGTGCAAAAGAAACATCGTTCGTCCAAGCGGAATGCGCAGGGTGAGAACTAAAAAGAAAAAGTGATCCACGAGCCCAGTCATTTGAAAAGAGTCAGCTGTGGTAATCTTTGACCATCGTTGAGGAGATTAGAGGTGCAAACCGGCGGCTCGAAATTCGAGGAAAATGTATGAAATCAGCGACTTCGGAAGGAACTCGCAAATATCTCGTCGCCCTTGGTCATAAGGGCATACCGGAGGAACATTTCCGGGAGGTTGATGGACTGTGGCTGTCTTCGATAGGACTCGGTACCTATCTTGGACATCATGATGAGGAGACCGACGAGCTCTATCGCCAAGCCGTAGTACGGGTGGTGAAGTCGGGCTGCAACGTGATCGACACCGCGATCAACTATCGATACCAGAGGAGTGAACGCAACATCGGAGAGGCTTTGAAGTCTCTCGATGAAAAGGGGGTTGGACGAGATCAAGTCATCATCGCGACCAAAGGAGGATTTGTCCCGTTCGACGGATATCCGTCTTCCGACCCGCGGGAATACCTGGAGAAGACTTACTTCGATACGGGAATTCTGGATCCTTCTGATGTGGTGGGTGATTGCCATGCAATGACACCTCGGTTTCTCGAAAATCAGTTAAATAGAAGCCTTGCCAACTTGGGTGTCGAGGCTATTGATATTTACTATGTCCACAATCCTGAAACGCAACTTTCGGAAGTGGACCGTGACGAGTTCATGAAGAGGCTCCGGGGTGCGTTCGTGTTTCTGGAATCTGCCGCTGAAGCTGGAAAAATCCAGTATTACGGCGTCGCAACTTGGAACGCTTTTCGTCAGGCAGCACGAGCGACCGACTATTTATCCCTCGAGGAAGTCGTTTCTGTGGCCCGTGATGTTGGGGGAAACGATCATCGATTCCGTTTTGTTCAGCTTCCTTATAGTCTGGCATCGACTGAGGCGTTGACGACCCAAAATCAATCCGTTCAAGACAATGTCATCTCCGCCATTGTTGCGGCCGATGCTCTGGGACTGCACGTGGTGACGAGTGCCAGTATTGGTCAGGGGCGATTGACGACAGGGTTCCCGGACTGGCTGGGAAAACTGCTGAGGGGTTGCGAAACGGATGTACAACGAGCGATTCAGTACGCGCGGTCGACACCGGGAGTGACCACGTCGCTGGTGGGAATGAAACAGCCAGAGCACATGGAAGAGAACTTGTTCGTGGCCAAAATCCCGCCCACTCCCATGGAGGATTTTCTCAAGCTGTTCGAGGTCGATAAACGTTGATAATTCGCGCCCGCATGGTTCAGCCTGGCGGACGCCTTTGATAATCAACCGCCGGTAAGTGCCAAGAAGAACGAGCTTACAGTCCGCGCGGGACTTGACTTCGTGTTTTGAACAGTCTTTACCGGACCTCGGCACTAAATGTGCGGTGGATCACGGTATTTCTTCTGTGTGCGCTAGATCACCGCAAGGACAGATTAATAGGAGTAAACGATGCTGATGTGGTGGGGTGAAGTCCCCAACCCTATACGGTGTGCGGGAACCTACGTACCCCCAACCCCAACCGGGGGCGTGCGGGGACCCGCATCCCCCCGCTTCACCCCGCCACACTATCAGAAAATAGGTTGACACCAGCGCTTCCAACCCATTAGTCTGTCGGCGATTCCTCAACACTGATCTTTCTTCACTCATTTGCACCAAATAAGGAGGTATCCGATGCCTAGTTTGACGGATCGAATGATCAACGCGGCCAAACTCGACGTTAAGACTTATGAGGAGGTTGAAGCTGACCAGACCGCCACGGGTCAGGCCATGACTGTTGTGGTGATATCGAGCATTGCTGCGGGAATCGGCTCGATTGGAATGCTCGGTCTGGGTGGGATCATTTCTATCACGATAGGTGCTCTCATCGGTTGGTTCATTTGGGCGGGAGTAACGTACCTAATCGGCACGAAACTCTTGCCCGAACCTCAGACGAAGTCCGACATGGGTGAGTTGTTGAGGACGATCGGTTTTTCTGCGTCTCCAGGTGTGCTCCGTATCCTCGGCATTATTCCTCTTATTGGGTGGTTGATTTCTTTCGCGGCGAGCATCTGGATGCTGGTAGCCATGGTCATCGCGGTGCGACAAGCTCTCGACTACAAGAGTACCGGCCGAGCCGTCGGGGTGTGCGTCATCGGCTTCGTGCTTCAATGGATTGTACTCTCAATCATCATGGTCGTATTCGGCGCTGCCTCAGCTTTCACGGGGTGATTCGTTTTACTGTGCTACCGAGTCTTCGGCTCCGGAATAGCGATGTCGATTGTCGTCACCTCACCGAGCGTACTCAAGGGCTTGTCGAAATCCTCCGCCCGACCCACGGCGAGAACGATGAGCTTGTCGGTTTTGATGTGCTTCTTTGCCGCTTTTAGGATGTCGTCCGTTGTGACTTGCTCGATGTTGGCTTTGTAGGTCTGAAGAAAATCTCTCGGATATCCATAATAGTCGAAGGTCATCAACCGGCGCACGATTTTGCTAGTCGTATCGAAATTGAAAGCGAAGGAGTTCAATCTGCCCTCCTTGGCGACGCGGAGCTCCTCCTCACTGACGGGCTCTTCCGTAATGCGGCGAACTTCTTTCAGAATCTCTTCTGCCGCCTGCACGGTGCTTTCGGATTTTGTGTTGCAGAAAATGAAGAAAGAACCCGGTATGTCCCATCCGGCCCCCCAAGAAGCCGAAGCCGCGTAGGCCAGTCCCAGGTCGGTTCGGATCCGCTTGACGAGTCGGGAGGAAAAACCACCTCCCAAAATTTCCGACATCAATTGAAGGGCGAAGTAATCCGGATCATCTCGGCGTCCACCTAAATGTCCTATTCGGAGATTTGTTTGGTTGATGTCGTCCTTAGGTATGAAGTTGACCGAGGCCTTCCAATCCATCGACACCTCGGGTAGCGGCGGGAAATTCACATTTTTTCGTTCCCAAGAACCGAAGTGTTTCTCGACGAGCGACTTGACTTCCGCCGCATCGAAATCGCCCCAAAGACCCAAGGCGGTCTCGTTCGGGTGGAAATACCTAGCGTGAAAACGAATGAGATCTTCCCGCGTGACGGCGTCAATCGTGGCGTACTCGGTAATTCGGCCGTAGGGACTCTCGGGGCCGTAGAGTATTTGGATGAATTCTCGGCTGGCAATACTCATGACGTCGTCGTTTCGCCGGGATATAGCCGTC
>JAUVQL010000044.1 GCA_030598165.1 Acidobacteriota bacterium
AGGCCAGGCCAAGCCCAGAGCACCGCTGGCGAGAAGCAATCTCTGGTTCCCTTATCGCCCGGCTCAGCCGGGCCTACGAAGATCTTATGTATCGGTCGTAGGCCTTCTTTGTTAACAGAACCGGCATGTTGTTTTTGCCCTATTAAGAGAGTTCTGAGGCCAGGCTGTGCCTGGCAATCACGCTGACTCTCTTGATCGCTTCGGGATCCCCTAAGTAATAATGTCGAATGGGCGACAAATCGTCGTTCAGCTCGTAAACCAATATACCGATTTCCTCTTGAGAGACGTCGGGGAGGCCTTGGAGGTGCGATCACCTCCAAGGCCTCCTGAACCGAACTGCTTGGACTTTTCAGACTACTACGGGACTAGCGGGTCGAGCACTAGGCTCGGTCCTGAGCCGCCATGAAGTGGATGAGATCTCTCACGCGGCACGAAAAACCCCATTCATTGTCGTACCAAGAGAAAACCTTGGCCAGGTTGCCCCCGACGACCTTGGTAAAACCCGAGTCCACAATGGAAGATGCAGGGTGCCCTCGAAAATCAATGGAGACCAAAGGTATGTCGCAGACTTCCAGGATACCCTTCAATGGGCCCGCCGCTGCGGTCTTGAAGGCTTGGTTGATCGCCTCCTCCGTCGCGGACTTCGAAAGCTCCACCGTCAGATCTACGATCGATACGTTCGGCGTCGGGACCCGCATGGAGCAACCATCGAGCTTTCCTTTGAGCTCGGGAATCACCAGGCCAATGGCCGCCGCGGCACCCGTCGAGGTCGGAATCATCGACACCGCAGCCGCACGAGCGCGTCTCAGATCTTTGTGGGGCAGGTCGAGGATCCTTTGATCGTTGGTATAGGAGTGAATGGTCGTCATTTGTCCCTTGACGATCCCAAAACTGTCGTTCAAAACCTTCGTGATAGGAGCCAGGCAGTTTGTCGTGCAAGAGGCGTTCGAAATGATGTGATGATTCTTGGCATCATATTTCTCGTGATTGACGCCCAAGACAATGGTGATGTCTTCCTGCTTAGCGGGCGCTGATATGATGACCTTGCGGGCTCCGGCCGTAATGTGCTTGCCGGCCGTCTCTTTCGTCCTAAACAAGCCGGTACACTCGATGACATACTCCACGCCGAGATCCTTCCAGGGGAGGTTTGCTGGATCTCGTTCCGACAGCACCTTGACTTTACGGTCGGCCACGAGAATCGTGTTGCCGTCGACGCTCACGTCCTCGTCAAGATTACCTAGAATTGAATCGTACTTGAGAAGATGGCCCAGCGTCTTCGCGTCCGTAATATCGTTGACCGCAACAAAGTCCAGATCCTCCTCGTACAAAGCGGCTCTTAGAATGTTCCTACCGATCCGCCCAAAACCGTTAATCCCGATGCGGATTGCCATAAAGTTCCTCCTTTAATTAGTTGGTCGCTCGCGTTAATTTGCGTTCATGTGCGGCTACATTTCTACTGTTTCTTTGCGTCTCCGCGTCTTGGCGTTAATTTCTTCTCTTAGATATCTAGATGTTGTAGAAAACATCCTTTCCGCGATAGAGGGCCGCCGAGCCCAATTCACTTTCGATCCGGAGAAGCTGATTGTACTTCGCCGTCCGATCACTGCGTGAGAGAGAACCGGTCTTTATTTGACCGGTGTTGCAAGCCACCACCACGTCTGCGATCGTCGTGTCTTCCGTCTCCCCGGAACGATGTGAAATGACGGCGGTATAACCGGCCCGTTTGGCCATTTCGATCGCATCCAAAGTCTCGGTGAGCGTTCCGATTTGGTTGAGCTTGATGAGGATGGAGTTACAGACACCCTCTCGAATACCACGCTCCAGAATCTTGGTGTTCGTTACGAAGAGGTCATCACCCACGATCTGGACTTTGTCTTTGAGCTCCGAGGTCATCTTCTTCCAGCCATCCCAGTCGTTCTGATCGAGTCCGTCCTCGATGGACACAATGGGGTACTTACCGATGAGCTCACCCATCCACGCAGTCATTTCATCCGAGGAGAGCTCTCTACCCTCACCGGCGAGAACATACTTTCCCCCCTTATAGAACTCGCTGGCCGCCACATCCAGCCCGAGAGAAACGTCGTCGCCAGGTTTGTACCCCGCGCGCTCGATGGCCTTGAGGAGCACTTCGAGCGCCTCCTCGTTCGATTTCAAATCGGGAGCGAATCCGCCCTCGTCTCCAACAGCGGTGTGGTATCCGCGGTCACCGAGCTCGCTCTTGAGACGGTGAAACACCTCGGCACCCATGCGAAGAGCCTCGGCGAAGCTTCCGGCGCCCACCGGAAGGATCATGAATTCCTGGATATCGACGTTGTTGTCGGCGTGCTCACCGCCGTTCAAGACGTTCATCATAGGAACGGGAAGCTCCTTGGCGTTGGCACCACCGATGTAGGTGTACAAGGGCAGATCGTGATGCGCCGCCGCTGCCTTGGCCACGGCCAGTGAGGCACCCAGGATGGCATTGGCCCCGAGACGCGATTTATTCTCGGTCCCGTCGAGCTTGATGAGGACATCGTCGACTCGCGCCTGAGGTGCTGCGTCGGCACCGATGAGCGCCTGGGCAATTTCATCGTTGACGTTCTCGACCGCTTTCCTGACTCCCTTACCCAGGTAGCGTTCTTTGTCGCCGTCTCTGAGCTCAACGGCTTCTCTCTCCCCGGTCGAGGCACCGGACGGCACTGCCGCTCGCCCTGTTGCTCCGCTCTCGAGGGTCACTTCGACCTCGACCGTGGGATTGCCCCGGCTATCAAGAATTTCTCGAGCCACCACGTCGGCAATGGTTGCGAAGCTCTCATACGGCATTTCTGTGCTCCTTTCTCATCTGCTACTAAGAAGACGCCAAAGCCAGCGAACGTCTATGGGCCCGTCGGCCCAGGCAAAGGAGGAAATCCCCGCGTTTCAAACGTAATATCTGGCGCCGAGGAATGGCAGTCCAAATGCTCTCACTCACTGGCAGGCCTGATTTCTCCCCGAACCGCGCATTCTACTACAGAAAATTGACGGGCGCTTCTTTACTTTCATGCTAAAGTCGGGCCCTCAAAAGCCAAACTGAGAGGGCGTGCAAGCGGTTGACCCGACCACTCATTTGGTGTCAAATGAGCGCTCCAAAAGAGACGCAAAGCGACAAAGGCATCCCGGATCGCCGTCTTGGCACCCCCTCGAGCTATTTGCGACTTCGCGCCGTTCGGTTTTTGAGCTCGGTTTTTCGCGCGCCTGAAAGGATAAAGAAATGAGAAACACGAAGGTTTACTACAGCATGTCTCTAGCCATGGTCTTTTTGTTTACGACCATTTTCGCTGCGGGCGCTCACGCCCAAGAAGGCCACAAGCAAACCGAAAGGCTCGTCAAACGAGCCGGGGAGACACTAAAGGAAATCGTTGAGACCAAACACCAGCTCCAAAAGACCCTCACCCAGTACAACTCCATCATCGAAGGTAAGACTGACAACGCCAACAAGACCTACAAGGATCTCGTCAAGTCCGTCGACCAGTGCGAGAAGAAAAGAGCCAACGTTAGCAAGAAAACCGAAGAGATGGAACAAGAGGCCCACATCTTTTTTCAGGAATGGACCACCAGCCTGGAGGCCATAGCTAACGAGGACCTGAAAAAAAGGAGCCAGGACCGTTTGAACGATACCCGTGTCCGTTACAGCGACATCCTGAGATCGGGGCGACAAGCCGGAGGCGAGTTCGACGCTTTCATCGGCGAGCTGCGCGATCAAATCGTCTACCTCGGCTTCGACCTCAACCCATCCGCAGTGGCAAGTCTCAAAGGAGATGCCGCCAAGCTCAACCAAAACGGCGATGTGCTGTTCGGCAAGATCGACGGTGTCTCCAAGCTCATCACCGAGTATATCCAATCGATCCAACCTAAGTAACGTATCGGGCAGCGCTCCCTACCCATGGGATGCGCTGCCGATCAACTTCCCGCTACGAGAACGACCGAAAAGAGCCGATGAAGAAAAAAAAGGCCACAAAAGCAACGAGGACCAAAAAGACGACCACAAAGAAGCGACGCTCGAAAGTCTCCAAGAAAGCCGCCTCCCTCCGGTATACACCGCAGCTCCGCTTGGGCCACCTGGATAAAGACCTCATCGAACGCTATGAGTGCGGGCCCGTGAAATTCTCTGGAGAAGATGATGCCCTCTTTGAAGAGCACTTGATTTTCGATCATGTGATCGAGCCAGCGGACGCCCAACCACGGGACCAATTCGAGGCTTTAGCTCACTCCCTGCGCGACGTCCTGGCGCAACGATGGATCAAGACTCGACGCACGCAACGCAAGAAGAACCCCAAGCGAGTCTATTACCTCTCGATGGAGTTTCTCATCGGCCGCTCGTTGACCAACAACGTCACCAATATGATGGTGGAGCCCTTGGCACGGGAGGCCATGAAGCGAAGAGGGCTCGACTGGTTGCACCTCGCCGAGCAGGAGCCCGATGCCGGCCTGGGCAACGGGGGCCTCGGCCGATTAGCGGCCTGTTTCATCGACTCTCTAGCCACTCTCGAAATCCCTGCTATGGGTTATGGCTTGCGCTACGAGCACGGCATTTTTCGTCAAAGCGTGTCCCGCGGCCACCAAGTGGAGCGCCCGGACAACTGGCTGCGGTATCCCGATCCATGGGAAGTGGAGCGATCGAACGAACCGGCCCTGGTACGTTTCGAAAGCGGCATCGGAATGCAAGGGGGCGAGCTCATCGGTTCACCGGGTCAGCCCACTATTCTCCTCGGCATACCCTACGACCGTCCGGTGATTGGATATGGAGGGAAGACCATTAATACGCTTCGCCTCTGGGGCGCTGCCGCTCCGGAGGAATTCGACTTCGGGGAGTTCAGTAGCGGCGACTGGTTCGGGGCCGTACACGACCAAGTCATTGCCGAGGCCCTGACGCGCGTTCTTTATCCAGACGACTCCACGCGTGCCAACAGAGCTCTCCGTTTCATGCAGGAGTATTTTCTCGTTGCTTGTTCGCTCGCCGACATCATCGCCAGATTCCTCCGTGACAATGACGACTGGCAAGCTTTGCCCGACAAGGTCGCTATTCAGCTCAACGACACGCACCCCGCTATGGCCGTGGCCGAGCTCATGCGCATCCTCATCGACAGGGTAAGACTATCGTGGGACGAAGCTTGGGACATCACAACGAGGACCCTCGCATATACCAATCACACTCTTCTCCCGGAAGCTCTTGAGAAATGGCCAGTCCGAATCTTCGAGGCCGCCCTGCCACGTCACCTCGAAATCATCTATGAGATCAATCGACGTTTCTTGATGAACGCTAAGAAGCGATTCCCCAACGACGCCGCACGAATGCAACGCATGAGTCTCGTTGAAGAGGGCTCCGTCAAGAAAATCAGGATGGCCCATTTGGCCGTTGTGGGCTCTCACTCAACGAATGGGGTCGCGGAGATCCACTCTAGACTAGTCCGTACGCAGTTGCTATCGGATTTCGCCGAGATGTACCCGGAGCGCTTCAACAACAAAACCAACGGAGTGACACCGCGTCGATGGATTCTTCTCGCCAACCCCGGTCTGTCCGAGCTCATTACGGACACGATTGGAGACGGTTGGATTACGGACTTGAGCCAGCTTCGTCGCCTTCTGCCGCTGGCCGACGATGCCGCCTTTCGCAAACGATTCCTCAAAACCAAGCGTGAGGCAAAAGTGCGCTTTTCAAAATGGCTAGAGCAAACGACCGGGCAGGTCGTCGACCCAGAATGGATATTCGACAGCCAGATCAAACGCATTCACGAATACAAGCGTCAGCTACTGAACCTTCTCCACATCATCGTGCTCTACAACCGGCTACGAGAGAATCCCAACCTGGATATTCCTCCCCGAACCTTCTTCTTCGCGGGAAAGGCGGCACCTGCCTACCATCTAGCCAAGCTCATCATCAAGCTTTGCAGCAACATCGCTGCGACCATCGACGCCGATCCTGCAGTGCGCGAGCGCATCAAAGTGGTCTTCTTGTCCGATTACTGCGTTACTCTCGCCCAGAGGCTCATTCCGGCAACGGATGTCTCCGAGCAGATTTCGACAGCCGGCTATGAAGCCAGCGGTACGGGCAACATGAAGTTCATGATGAACGGCGCCCTCACGATCGGAACGCGGGACGGCGCCACGATTGAGATGGCTGAAGAAGCCGGTGAAGAGAACCTTTTCCTATTCGGCTTGACGGCTGAAGAGGTTGCGAGCACCCAAAATTGGTACGACCCCTTTTGGCACTTGGAGAACGAGCCAGAAACACGGGCCGCTCTCGAACTCATCTTTTCCGACCACTTCAGCCCCGACGAAAAGGGCATCTTCAATCCTATCCGCGACGTACTGCTGAACTTCGGTGATCACTATATGCACTTGGCGGACTTGACGTCTTACGCTCGGGCGCAAGACAAGGTCGGCAAGCTCTACGTCGACCGGTCGGCATGGGCTCGCAAGGCCGTCATCAACATCGCATGTTCCGGTAAATTCTCGAGCGATCGAACCATCCAGGAATACGCCGATGACATATGGGGGGCCAAACCCTGTCCCGTCGAATAGTCGCTCGTATTTCTGAGGACGGATGAGATCATGAGCGTACCGAAGGGTGTTTCTTATCTCGTTGTCTTTGTCCTTACCGCTGTTGTCGCCTACGCACTTCTTTGGCCCGTACCCATCGATCCGCAGGCGTGGACACCACCAGAGGCACCACTCTTGACGGGCGTTTATGAGCCCAACAGCGCTTTGTCGGCTATTGAAAGGATTGGATCGGGCGTCGACTTCGGACCGGAAGATACCGCGTTTGATCGCGAAGGCCGCATCTATGCCGGCATGGAGCACGGACGAATCGTACGTTTTCAACCTGATGGCGGCGGGTACGAAGGATTCGCCGAAACCGGAGGCCGCCCCTTGGGGATGGACTTCGACCCGGCAGGAAACCTCATCGTGGCCGATGCCCAAAAAGGGCTACTCTCGGTTTCACCGGACTCCAAAGTGACGGTCTTGGCCA
>JAUVQL010000259.1 GCA_030598165.1 Acidobacteriota bacterium
ATCGCGGGATCCCTCCAAGGTCTCAGCGGAGGATTCGGAGAGTGAGAGTATTCGAATTACTCACGCCGATCTCGCTGCCGAGTAGAACGATGTGATAGGTTCAGGGGTTCGTGATTCCATATCCCCCCGCTCCGTTGATGACGAGTCGTAGTGTGACTCTTGCTCCCGGCTGGAGATCCATCATCACGGGTTTGATGGCCTGTCGCGTTGGATGGGAAACGGCCTTCCAATTTGAATCCAAGATTTGGAATCGTGCACTACCATCGATGACCGATAAGTTTTGCGGTATCTGAAGTACTTTGCCGGTCGTGTTCTCAAACGTGATGACGATCTCGACGGGCTCGCTCGTACGGTAACTGGTTCGTGCCGACGCGATCCGACAAACGATAGTAGAGAGCTCGAGCGTTGGTTCGGCGGGCTCGATTAGTCTCTTTGTCTTCGGACTGGACCGAACGGCGTCCCTACTTTCTTCGGCCACACTGGGCGTTGCCGCATAACGACCGCGACCAGGTGCGACACCTGTCGCTAGTGTGGCAGCGTTCCTAGCCAGTTTCTCACCACCAAAGACGCCTTCGTAGCTGACTCCATCCGGCATCTCGACCGGAACTTCGACGAGGACGGGCTGCTCGGATCCGGTGACAATCTGTTCTTCGACAGCCACAAAGGACGTGTAGGCCGATACGAGGCGGTGAGCTAACGCGACTTTGGTGATCTCTTCTTGGAGCTCTGGATTGGGCGTAAGGATGTTCCGGTTGGACAGCTCCTCGATGCGGGCGCGCGCCCAGAGGGTCCCAATGGCCTGTCCCTCTTCGTGCTTACGCGGGAAGTTGACCTCGACCCTCTGTTGGTAGGGCTTGCCACCAAGGTGTGCGTTGAGTGTCAGGGTCGATGAGCCAGACTTTAGATATCGCCCGTGCAGCACCACGGGTTGGCCGACGAACAAGTCGGGGATGCGTTTGGGATAAACATCTTCAACAATGGCCCCGCCCCAATCGATCTCGATGTCGGTGAGGTAAGGATTCCTGATGCGTTCGTAAAAACGCCTAACGGGCACTTGCGCATCATCATTGAGGAGAACGTACTCCACGGTTCCTCTGCCGAACTCGGCCATCTTGTCGAGTAGGTATCGATTGACCGAGCTTCCGACGCCAAAGGAGTAAAGGCGAGCGTCACCCAAGTTTTGCTGCAGGAATGCCAGAATCTGGTTTTCGTTGCCTATGTAGCCGTCGGTCATGAAAGAGATGATGCGTAAACGCTCTGGATCCTTGGGTGGCGTTAGAGCGGCACGAACGCCCTCCAGCATGATCGTCCCACCTCGTCCGGAAAGGCTTTCGACATAACCGAGACCTCGTTGAACGTTAGTTTCTGTCGCCCGTACCGGTGCGGGCGCAAATGTCTCGGCATGGTTCGAGAACTTGATGATTTGAAATGTATCGGCGGGATTCAGGTTCTTTAGTGAGTGACGCATGGCCTCTTTGACTTTATCCATCGGGAATCCTTGCATGGAACCAGAGCCGTCGACGACGAAGACCATTTCTTTCGGAGTAATCTTTTCAGGTGCTGGTTTTGCTTCTGGTTGTATGAGCATCAGAAAGTAACCGGCGGTGTCCTTGCGATGGGGAAGTAACACCAACCGAGGAGCGTTGCCGTCGAGGCCATACCGAAGGACGAAATCCTTGTTGGGAATGGAATCCTCGCACCGAAGCTCGATATGGGCGCGAGCGCTGCCGTTGCGCGCGATGTCGACCTTGTGGGAGGGTGATGCTAGGTGGACGATCTCCGTGCCGGCATTGAGCTCGATTTGGAGGGATATGTCATGGCTGGAGCGCTGACCGGGCTCGAGGACGGGCGGTGTTATGTTGGAAGCATCGGGTACGTCTGTCGTGTTGGAGGACCAACCGGTCTCGCCGGAAGAAGTAGGTGTGCCGGGAATGAAGCGTGGGCCCACCACCATGGGAAAGGAGAACGTATAGTTTTGGTCGGTGTAGGGAAGGGCCTCGAAATAGCGGATTTTCACATCGATCCGATTGCCGGGGAGAATGTTGGCGACCGACTGAGTGAATATATTCGGCCGCTCTTGATCCAGAAGCGCCGCCACATGCCCCGCCTTCTTGGCTTGTTCATAGATCCGACGGGCCTCGTCGCGCTCCTTGATGACGGCCTTGACGGTTCGTTCTCCAACGTGAATCTCCATGTCATCGACAGCCGCTCGATTGGGAAGAGGGAAAACATAGACGGCTTCGATTTTCTTATCGTAGGGGTTGCTGAAGCTTTGAGTAACTTCGACTCGAGCCACGTTGCCAACGATTTCCGCCTTGACGTCCGTGTGCTCGAGAGGAAAGCGCTCCGGGCCGAGTAAATCCGCGTCGATGACGCGGAGCTCTCCGCCGAGGACGTCCGACGAGTCGGATGACCTGGTGGGTGGCCGGGACGTCGTTGATCCGAGAGCTGTGATAGTGACAGCCAGACTCGTTATCGCACTTATCAAAAACTTCTTCATGACCTTCCTCCTCGAGTAAAACCTGCTTATCGATCTCGTTTGCCGTTCGATAGGTATACAGGTCAGAGGCGGTAACATTCCCGTTGGTGCAAAAAAAAGGAGTGAGAGACAGAGGTAGAGGGAATAATGGATTTGGAGGGAACGACTTGGAAGTGACTACAGCCGTTACAGCTTCAGAGCCAGATGATACCTTTCTTCATCTC
>JAUVQL010000090.1 GCA_030598165.1 Acidobacteriota bacterium
CCGAGGGCGTCGAGATGGTGATGCCGGGTGACAACACGAACCTGACGATCGATATGATCACACCGATCGCAATGGAAAAGGGATTGCGATTCGCAATTCGCGAGGGTGGCCGGACCGTTGGGGCCGGGACCATTACGGATATCATCGAATAGTGACCAGTAACCAGTAGATCGACTACTGGTTACTGATAACTGATGACTGGTAACTCACAATGAACATGGAGTTATAAGAAATATGGCGCGGGATATCATCACCCTGGCCTGTAACGAGTGTAAGAGGCGAAACTACACCTCGACCAGGAACAAGAAAAAGACCCCGGACCGACTCGAGCTAAAAAAGTACTGTCGTTTCTGTCGAACGCACACCGTGCACCGCGAGACGAAGTAGATCTCTGGAGTGCCTATTTTATTTGTGGGCGGGTTGACGAAGGCCAGTAGCTCAATTGGTAGAGCACCGGTCTCCAAAACCGGGGGTTGGGGGTTCGATCCCCTCCTGGCCTGCCAGCCCGAAAGGTAGTATGTCGTGAACAAGATCATCGATTATTACCGAAGAACAAGGACATTCATTTCGGAAGTCACCGCAGAGCTCAAGAAGGTCACCTGGCCGCCAAAAAAAGAGGTCTATGGGACGACCATCGTCGTCATTATTGCCGTGTTTTTTTTCGGTTTTTACTTGTACGGTTTGGACCTAATTATGTCTTACACGTTTTCGGCCCTGACCAGATTGGTGGGGGCTTTTGGATAGTCTAATGGCCAAAGAGTGGTACATCGTCCACACCTATTCGGGCTTCGAGAAGAAAGTTGCCGAGAGCCTGAGGCAAAGAGTCCAGGCGTATGATCTGGAAGATCAGATCGGCGAAGTCTTAATCCCCACTGAGGATGTAGTGGAGATGAAAGGCGGGAAGAAGGTCGTTAGCCCTAAACGCTTCTTCCCCGGCTATGTCTTGGTGCAAATGGAGATGAACGACGATACGTGGCATGTCGTCAAGAACACTCCAAAGGTCACTGGATTCGTCGGCGCAGGTCAAAAACCGGCCCCGCTGACACAAGAAGAAGTAGACCAGGTGATCCACCAGGTCACGGTGGCAGCGGAGAAACCGAAGCCAAAGTACACCTTCGAATCCGGAGAGACGGTTCGGATCATCGATGGACCGTTCAGCAATTTTTCGGGTTTGGTCGACGAGGTCAACTTGGATCGGAACACGCTCAAAGTGATGGTGACCATATTCGGGCGTTCGACACCCGTGGAACTGGACTTTTTGCAGGTGGAGAAGACGTAGTAGTTCAGAACTCAAGAACTCGAGAATTCAAGAATAAGAAGATGAAGAAAATAATCGGACAAATCAAGCTTCAGATACCGGCTGGGAAGGCAACACCGGCACCCCCGGTGGGGCCCGCTCTCGGTCAGCACGGCGTCAACATCATGGACTTTTGCAAGGCCTTCAACGCCAAGACATCGAAAGACGAAGGCCTCATCATCCCAGTGGTCCTAACGGTTTATCAAGATCGTTCCTACTCATTTATCACCAAAACGCCGCCTGCTGCTGTATTGCTGAAACGAGCGGTCGGAATTGCAAAAGGCTCGGGCGAGCCCAATCGCAACAAGGTGGGAATGGTCACGATGAAACAAATCGACGAGATCGCCAAAACCAAGATGCCGGACCTCAACGCCGCTAATATGGATGCAGCTCGGAAGATCATTATGGGTACGGCTCGGAGTATGGGGGTCGACGTTCAACAGGATTAATCATGGAAGGCAAGAAGCTTAGGCAAGCAAGAGAGACGATTGGTGGTGAGGGGCCCTTCACCATCGAAGAGGCTATCGGTCTGGTCAAAAAGACCAAATACACCAACTTTGATGAGACCGTTGAAGTGGCGCTCCGCTTGGGGGTCAACCCGAAGCACGCAGACCAGATGGTGCGCGGCACGGTGGTCTTGCCCCATGGGCTAGGCAAATCGCGCCGGGTTCTGGTGATTGCTTCGGGCGAAAAGATGAAAGAGGCTGAAGAAGCCGGCGCCGATATCGTGGGCAATGAGGAGATGGTGGAGAAGATCCAGAAGGGTTTCATGGACTTCGACACCGTCGTCGCGACGCCCGACGTGATGAAGAGCGTCGGTAAACTGGGACGGATCCTGGGCCCGCGTGGGCTCATGCCCAATCCCAAAACGGGTACGGTCACTTTTGATGTAGCCAGGGCCGTGAAAGAAGTCAAAGCTGGTAAAGTCGAGTTCAGAGTCGATAAGACCGCAATCGTGCATGCCCCGGTTGGTAGGGTATCGTTTGCAGAAGACAAGCTCGTCGAGAACGTGCAAACGCTCGTGGATAGTGTGCTCAAAGCCAAGCCGGCCGCTGCAAAAGGGAAGTACATCAAGAGCATGTCGGTTTCTTCCACGATGGGGCCGGGCCTCAAGATCGACCTGACCTCGGTCGGAGCAAAGTAAGTTGGAATATTGTCCGGTGTTTTCGGTATCGAAATAAGGTCGGAAAGAAGGCCCGCCGCTAATGGAAGACGAGCGGGGGCGGGGATGCGAGCCGAGGAGGCGAGCGACCGTTAATAAATGGAGGCATCCGGTGAACCGAACGGAAAAGCAGACCGTTGTCGAAGGACTGACTCAGGATTTCAACACGAACGACACGGTTTTTGCGCTGGATTACCGTGGATTGAAAGTCGAAGAAGCAACGGCGCTTCGGCAGAAAATACGTGAGTCTGGTGCCAAATATCGCGTCATTAAGAACAGGTTGGCATTGATCTCCTTGAAGGGAACTCCTGTGGAAGGCATGAGCTCCCACTTCAAGGGTATGACGGGCGTGGCTTGCACGGACACCGATCCCGTAGCCCTAGCCAAGATCCTCAACGACTTTGCCAAAGATGTCCCGGCGCTCTCCTACAAGGGAGGCATGGTCTCTGGTAAGGAAGTGGATCCGGACCAGTTCAAGGCGTTGGCTTCTTTGCCAGGGAGGGATGATCTCTTGGCGAAGCTGCTCTATGTCCTACAGGCTCCGATGCGGAATCTGTTGGGTGTGTTCCAGGCGCCGGCACGCGATTTGATTTTGGTGCTCAAAGCAGCAGCGGATAAGAAGAAAGAGGAAGGTTAGTCTAGGCATTAGGTCCGGGCAGCCTACTGGAAAAGCAGTTTAGGGTTCTAGATACCCAATACCGGAGGAACGATTCATGGCTATTACGCAACAGGATGTAGTGGAATACATCAAGAACATTTCAGTCTTGGAGCTGTCCGAGCTCGTCAAGACCCTTGAGGATGAACTGGGTGTGGAAGCTGCTGCTGCGATACCGATGGCAGCAATGGCGGCTCCAGGTGCTGCAGCCCCTGCGGCGGAGGAGAAAACCGAGTTCGATGTCGTACTGACTGCGATTGGTGAGAAGAAAATCAATGTCATTAAAGCGGTTCGCGAAGTGACGAGCCTGGGTCTCAAAGAGGCAAAGGATCTCGTTGAAGCTGCCCCCAAAGCTGTCAAGGAAGGAGTTCCCAAGGAAGAGGCTGAGGCGATCAAGAAGAAGTTCGCCGACGCAGGTGCCACAGTGGAGCTCAAATAATTTGATAAGCCCTGAAACCGATCAGCATTCTAACAATACGTCCGGTGTTTCTGTCGGCTTGACACCCACACGTGTCTCTCGTGGCGGGTCGTCAGTATATTTCGACGCTCCCGCGTCTTCGGTCGCCGTATGGTGACTAGGGGCCGCGGCGGGTCGGAAGGAGTCTCAACGCAAGATGCGAAGACTTGCTATTAACCCTTACCGGGAAAGAGTAGATTTCTCGAATATTCGGGCCTTGATTCCTATCCCAAACCTCATCGAGATCCAGAGGAAGTCCTATGAACGCTTCTTGCAGATGAATCTCCTGCCATCGGAGCGGGAAGATTTAGGTCTGCAAGCGGTTTTCAAATCGATATTCCCGATTACGGACTTCCGAGACAACTGCGAGCTGCAGTTCGTGGAGTACTCGATTGGCGTTTGGGAGTGTAAGTGCGGGAAGTTGGAAGGGCTCCAGCATCTCCGGATCACTTGCCGGTCATGCGGAGCGACCATCCGCACCAACCCTATGGGTGACCGCGAGATCCCTTGTCCCGCCTGCGGAACACTTCACGAGAACCGGGGTACGGTCTGCGACATTTGCGGAGCACCCGTCGGTTTAAAGCTCAAGTATGACGTGGAGGAGTGCCAGGAGCGGGGTATGACTTACTCCGTCCCTCTCAAGGTGACGATACGACTCACGGTATACGACAAGGACCCGGAGTCGGGTGTCCGTTCCATCCGCGACATCAAGGAACAAGAGGTCTACTTTGGCGATATCCCACTGATGACTGACAACGGCACGTTCATTATTAATGGTACCGAACGGGTCATCGTGTCGCAGCTCCATCGCTCACCGGGTGTCTTCTTCCATGATGGCGGGAAGGGTGCCTTCTTGGGGCAGGTCATTCCCTACCGGGGTTCTTGGGTCGAGTTCGAATACGACCAAAAGGGCTTTCTTTATGTCCGTATCGACCGCAAGCGGAAGTTCCTAGCGACCGTGTTCATGAGAGCACTGGGACTGAGTACGGACGAAGAAATGCTGAGGGTGTTCTACAGCGTCGACAATGTCCACCTCCGCGAAGAGAAACTGTTTCTCCAAGTCTCGTCCTCTCTCGTGGGACGTCGCCTTTCCACTAACATCGGCTCGAGCGAAGCCAAGAAAGACATCATTGTGGCCGCCGGAAAGCGAATCACCCGAGGATCGTTCGAGAAAATTCAGGATGCGGGTATCACCGAGATAGAAGTTGGTGAAGCCGACTTGGAAGGGGCCTTGTCGGTGGGTGACATCGTCAACCAAGAGTCCGGCGAAGTCCTGCTCGAGTGTAACGAAGAAGTTACGCCGCAAATCATTGCCCTCTTGGTCGAAAATGGGGTCCAAAGCCTCGATACCTTCTTCCCCGAGAGAGAGGACGTGGGGGCCATCATTTCTAATACGGTCAGGAAGGACACCCTTCGGACGCCGGAAGAGGCCCTCATCGAAATCTACCGAAGGCTCCGACCCGGAGATCCGCCAACGCTCGACAGCTCCCGCTCTTTGTTCAACGGAATGTTCTTCAATCCGCAGAAGTACGACTTCTCGAGAGTTGGACGCCTGAAGCTCAATACCAAGCTCGGATTGGAAGCCAGCCTAGACCAGAGGCTGCTCGAGCCTACCGATTTCTTTGAAGTCGTCAAATACTTGCTCAAACTGCAGAGGAACATCGGTAGCGTTGATGACATCGATCATCTCGGTAATCGTCGTGTTCGTTCGGTGGGCGAGCTCCTTGAGAATCAGTTTCGCATCGGTCTAGTGCGGATGGAGC
>JAUVQL010000018.1 GCA_030598165.1 Acidobacteriota bacterium
CCGAGGGCGTCGAGATGGTGATGCCGGGTGACAACACGAACCTGACGATCGATATGATCACACCGATCGCAATGGAAAAGGGATTGCGATTCGCAATTCGCGAGGGTGGCCGGACCGTTGGGGCCGGAACGATCACGGACATTGTCGAATAGTGACCAGTAACCAGTAGAACGAATACTGGTTACTGATAACTGGTAACTAACACTGGAAAAAAAAATGGCTGTAATCAGCGAAAAAATTCGAATCAGGTTGAAAGCTTACGATTACCGCATCCTCGATCAGTCGACACATGAGATCGTAGAGACGGCAAAGCGAACGGGTGCGAGGATTGCCGGACCCATTCCCTTGCCAACGGTAAAGAACCGGTACACCGTTCTTCGGTCGCCGCATGTTGACAAGAAGTCGCGGGAACAGTTCGAGATCCGAACTCACAAGCGGCTCATGGATATCTACGAACCTACCCCGCAGACGGTGGACGCCTTGATGCGTTTGGACCTGCCGGCAGGTGTGGATGTGGAGATCTAAGCGTTCGGTAAGGAGCATTCGAAATAAAGAACTCGAGAACTCAAGAACTCGAGAACTCGAGAATTCCTAAGGACTGAATGATGCCTAGTGCGATTATTGGCAAGAAGATCGGGATGACGCAGCGGTTTGCCGAAGACGGAAAGGTTATTCCACTAACGGTCATCCAAGCGGGTCCCTGTGTCGTCGTGCAAAGAAAAACTCGAGAGCGCGACGGCTACGATGCCATTCAACTCGGTTTAGTTGAGCCGGGGCGTAAGATTCGAGTCAACAAGCCTGCGGAGGGACATTTCCAGAAGGCTGAGGTGGCTCCGGTCAAGGTGCTCCGTGAGTTTCGTCTCGGCGGCGGCCGGTCGGCTGAGGAGTCGGGAGAGGAATTCAAGGTTGGTGAGTCTGTCAAGGTCTCAGTCTTTAGTCTTGAAGACAAAGTATCCATCAGAGGTATCAGCAAAGGGAAGGGTTTTGCCGGTGTCATTAAGCGTCACAATTTCAAGGGTGGCCGTGCGACTCACGGGTCCATGTTTCATCGGGCGCCGGGATCCATCGGTATGGCGGCCTATCCAGCGCGTGTGTTGCCGGGTACGAAGATGCCTGGACAAATGGGGAATAAGCAGGTGACCGTCAAAAACCTGCAAGTGGTCGAGATCAATGAGGAAGAGAACTTGCTCCTCGTGCGGGGAGCGGTTCCCGGTTCTAAGGGGACGTATTTGGAGATCATCAAGTGCAAGTAGGGCATGAAGCATTCAACCTTTCAGTAATCGACTGCTGACGGGTGACTGCTGACTGCTGACATGGATGAGAGGGAAAGATGCCAAGCGTACAGCTAGTCGATATCACTTCGAACGCTCGCAGTGAGCGAACGCTCAACGACGAGGTGTTTGGGGTGAAGCCGAATCGCCATTTATTGTACGAGGCGGTGCGGCAGTACCGAGCTGGCCGCCGTCGCGGTACACACTCGACGAAACATCGCGCAATGGTGTCTGGCGGTGGTACGAAGCCTTGGCGGCAGAAAGGAACGGGCCGGGCTCGGGTGGGGAGTATCCGAAATCCTCTGTGGAAGGGCGGTGGTACTGTTTTTGGTCCCAAACCACGTGATCACTCCTTCCGACTCAACGGCAAGGTTCAAAGAGGCGCCCTCCGCTCGGCACTGTCCCTTCGGCTCGGTGACGGGGATATGACGCTCGTTTCGGGCTTTCCCTTGGAGACGCCGAGTACCAAGAAATTCCGGGCCCAATTGGTTGAGCTTGGTGCACTACAGAAGGTCCTCATCGTTGATGTCAAGCCCTCTCGTGAGTTGGTCTTGTCAGCGCGCAACCTTCCAGGGGTCGAGGTGAGATCGGTGGCGGGCCTACATACATATGACGTGCTCGCCTCACGTCACGTCATTCTTTCCGAGGAGGCAGCAGCTCGCCTCGAGGAGAAGCTCGGACGATGAATGTCTACGAAGTGCTCCGTGGTCCCATCATCACGGAGAAATCGACGGGTTTGAAAGAAGTTCAGCGTACCGTCTGTTTCAAGGTTGCGCGGGATGCTACGAAAACCGAGGTCCGTAAGGCGGTAGAGCAATTGTTCGGCGTCAAGGTAGCTTCGGTTCGGACCGCCACAGTGCGGGGGAAAGTCAAGCGATATGGCCGTTTCGAAGGCAAGCGCCCAGATTGGAAAAAGGCCTTCGTTACCCTTCGTGAAGGCGAGAAGATGATCGAGTTCTTTGAGGGGGTCTAACCACCAATGGGCATAAAGAAATTCAGACCGACCTCGCCGGGGCGTCGATTCACAACTGTGCAGACGTTCGAGGAACTGACCGAGACGAAGCCGTTCAAGGCTTTGACCGAGGCCAAACACTCGAGCGGCGGACGCAACAACCTCGGCAAGATAACAGTACGTTTCCGCGGCGGCGGACACAAGCGGCGCTATCGGGTGATTGACTTCAAGAGGAACAAAATCGATGTTCCTGCCAAAGTCGCGAGCGTCGAGTACGATCCGAATCGCTCTGCAAGAATCGCCTTGCTGCACTATGCCGACGGAGAAAAGCGCTACATTCTCCATCCCGTTGGGCTAAAAGTTGGCAGTACGGTGATTGCGAGCAACAGCGCGGATATTCTTCCGGGCAACTCTTTGCTGCTCGAGCACATTCCTGTCGGGACCACGGTGCACAACATCGAGCTTCGCCCAGGAAAAGGTGGACAGATGGCGCGCAGTGCGGGAGCAGGCGCACAGCTCGTAGCCAAAGAAGGCAAGTATGCTCACCTGAAGCTTCCTTCGGGAGAAGTGAGAATGGTGCACCGCAGTTGCCGTGCCACGGTTGGTCAAGTGGGTAACGTGGAACAATCCAACATCAAGCTTGGAAAAGCCGGGCGCAAGCGATGGTTGGGTCGTCGCCCTCACAACCGTGGGGTCACCATGAATCCGGTGGATCATCCACATGGCGGCGGTGAGGGAAGATCGTCGGGAGGCCGTCATCCGGTGACACCTTGGGGTGTCCCGACCAAGGGTTACAAAACCCGTAACAACAAGCGGACCAAGCGCTTCATCCTCCGACGTCGAGGACAAAAGTAGGACAGGTGTAGGTCTATGGCACGATCGCTCAAAAAAGGTCCTTTCGTGGACAAGAGTGTCATGGTCAAACTAGCGGCCATGAACGCGGCAAGTGAAAAAAAGGTGATCAAGACTTGGTCGCGACGCTCGACCATCATTCCAGAGATGGTGGGGCATACCCTCGCGGTGCACAATGGCAGGAAGTTCATACCGGTCTATATCACCGAGAACATGGTGGGTCACAAGTTGGGTGAGTTCTCGCCGACCCGTATTTTTCGCGGACACACTGGCAAGAAGGCGGAGAAATCCGTGAGAGCCAGATAGCTTTCAAGTGGCCAGTTAGCGGATAGCTGAGGAGACTGAAAATGGTGCAAGCACGGGCGACAGCTAGATACCTACGCGGTTCGCCCCAAAAAGCCAAGCTGGTTATTGACCTCATTCGAGGCAAACGGGCTGCAGAGGCCTTGTCCATACTCCGGACGACCAACAAGGCGGTCAGTCGGGATGTAGAGAAGGTTCTGAGATCCGCCATCGCCAACGCTCAACAGGCTGCACTTGAAGAGGCCAAGCGTGTCGATGAAGACGACCTGATCGTGGTGGGAGCCTATGCGAACTCGGGACCAACTCTAAAACGCATCCGTCCCGCACCGATGGGACGCGCTTTTCGTATTGTGCACCGGACCACTCATTTGACGGTCCAGGTTGCCGAGAAGGAGTGAGCATGGGTCAGAAAGTACATCCTTACGGATTCCGGCTCGGGTACAACAAGACCTGGAGATCACGGTGGTACGCCGAACGAGAGTATGGAAAGCTCCTGCATGAAGATCTAAAGCTGAAAAAAGCGCTCAAGCAGCGTTTTTCGCACGCTGGTGTATCGAGAGTGGAGATCGAGCGAGCAGCGAACAAGCTTAAGATCAACATCCACACGTCACGCCCCGGCATCATCATCGGCCGCAAAGGAACTGAAGTCGACAAGTTGAAAGCCGATGTACAGGCGAAGACCAACCGCGAGGTCTACATCAACATCATCGAAGTGGCTAAGCCGGAGCTCGACGCCCAACTCGTTGCAGAGTCCATTGCCCTCCAGCTCGTAAAGCGCATCGCCTTTCGTCGCGCTATGCGTCGCGCGGTTGAGTCGACGATGCGGTTCGGGGCTCGAGGGATCAAGGTGCGGTGCTCGGGTCGTCTGAACGGAGCCGAGATTGCTCGATCCGAGTGGTATTTGAACGGGCAGCTACCGCTTCATACCTTGCGTGCTGATATCGACTACGGATTCGCCGAGGCCTTCACGACCTACGGGCAGATTGGCGTCAAGTGTTGGGTTTACAAGGGCGACTCGATTCCCTTGGGGCCGGCCTTCCGTGAAGAAGCAGAGCCGAGCCGCAGCCGCGCAAAGAGGTCGGAGACGAGACCGGAGCCAAAACTAGAAGCCAAGCCGAAACCGAAGGCAAAGGCGAAGCCGGAAACCAAGGTGGCAGCCGAACCAACGCCAGAGTCGGAATCGACACCGAAGGCCGAGGCCAAGCCAGAACCGGAATCGCCACCCAAAGCCGAGGCTAGCCCGGAGCCAACGCCGAAAGCGGAGGTTGAGTCGACTCCCGCGGTGGAGGCCAAGTCCGAACCGGGACCGCTCCCCCAAGCGGAGGCAGTGTCGGAACTGAAACCGGAGCCGACACCGGAAGTGAAACCCGAGGCTAACCCGGAGCCGACACCGAAAACAGAGGTTGAGTCGACCCCGGAAGTGAAACCGGAACCGCCTCCGGAGGCTTGAAGCACCTTAATATATCGAAATGGAGTAGTTGAACACCATGTTGATGCCCAAGAAGGTCAAATATCGCAAGCAGCAGCGCGGCCGCATGCGCGGCAAGGCTTGGAAGGGCCACACGGTCGCCTTCGGGGATTATGGACTGAAGGTGCTGGAGCCGGGCTGGCTGACAGATCGTCAAATCGAGGCAGCTCGAATCGCTATTACCCGCTTCATCAAGCGCAGTGGTCGTGTGTGGATCAGGATTTTCCCGGATAAGCCCGTGACCAAAAAACCGCAGGAAACACGAATGGGTAAGGGAAAAGGAGCACCGGAGTATTGGGTAGCCGTGGTCAAACCCGGTCGCATTCTCTACGAGATGGAGGGGGTGACGGAAGAAGCGGCGAAAGAAGCCTTCCGTCTGGCCGGACACAAGCTACCCCTCAAAACGAAGTTTACAACTCGCTTCGAGGAGGCCTGAGAAAGTGAAGGCTGAGAAGATTAGAGAAATGTCGGACGATGAGCTTCAGAAAAAGCACGAAGACCTTTCCGAAGAGCTCTTCCGCATGCGTTTGCAAAAGGCGACAGCCCAGCTCGATCGTCCCGCGAAGATCAGAGATGTGAGAAAGGATCTGGCCAGGGTGAAGACTGTCTTGTCCGAGCGGGGACGCTCGGAAGACCGTTAACTCTGGAGAGGTAGAGCGACAATGCCAAAAGCTACGAAGGTCGGGGTCGTAACCGGGGATAAAATGGACAAGACCGTCGTCGTGTCGGTGGAAAGACTGGTGCGTCATCCGCTATACAAGCGTTCTTTCAAGAAGACCTCCACTTTTCTTGCGCACGACGAGCAAAATCATTGCCAGATCGGCGATCGGGTTCGGATCATCGAGAGCCGACCGATGTCGAAGAACAAGCGTTGGCGAGTGATCAATATTATTTCCTCGCCTAAGAGGTTGGAAGAGGCGGTTGGTGAGAGTAAAACTCAAGAGGCTGCCGGGACCACCGAGACTACGTGAGAGCTTGAGTAGGAGAGAGCACTGACATGATTCAGATGCAAACGACGCTCGAAGTGGCTGATAACTCGGGCGCGAAGAAGATTGCCTGCATCTTGCCGTTGGGGGGAGGTGTAGGAAGGGTGGCTCGGCTCGGGGATGTCATTACCGCTTCGGTAAAGGAAGCGGTGCCGGAGAGTAACGTAAAGAAGGGGACCGTTGTAAAGGCGGTGATCGTTAGGACGAAAAAAGAGCACCGACGAAAAGACGGATCCTATATTCGGTTCGACAAGAACGCGGCTGTGCTGATTAATGATCAGGGCGAGCCTATCGGCACACGCGTTTTTGGCCCGGTCGCCCGAGAGCTCCGGGAAAAGAAGTTCATGAAAATCATTTCGCTCGCTCCGGAGGTGCTGTAGCTATGAGCAGCAGCCTTCATATTCGCAAAAGCGACCAAGTACTCGTAACCCGAGGGAAGGAACGAGGCAAGCAAGGCAAAGTGCTTCGAGTGATCCCCTCTCGTAATCGGGCCATTGTGGAGCGCCTCAACATGATGAAACGCCACACCCGGCCCAACCCCAATCAGAACATCAAGGGGGGGCTGGTCGAGCGGGAAGCTTCGATTCACTTGAGCAACTTGAAGGTCATCTGTGGAGAGTGCGGGGAGCCCGCACGGAGCCATCACAAAATGCTGGCCGATGGGCGGAAAGTTCGCATATGTCAAAAGTGCGAGGGAGTAATCGATAAATGAGCCGGCTACAGGAAACGTACCGTCAGACCATCCATCCCCAGCTTCAGAAAGATTTGGAGCTCAAAAATGTCATGGCGGTTCCTCGGATGACGAAGGTCGTCGTCAACATCGGGGAGGGCGAAGCATCGCAAAACATCAAACTGTTGGATGCTGCGATGGATGAACTGGGTCGCATCACCGGTCAGAAGCCGGTGATGACTCGCGCCAAGAAATCCGTCGCCGCTTTCAAGATTCGTCAAGGGAATCCCGTGGGATGCAGCGTCACGCTTCGTGGTGAACGGATGTATGAGTTCATGGATCGTTTGTTCAATGTCGCGCTGCCCCGGGAAAGGGACTTCCGGGGGACGCCGGTGGGCTCCTTCGACGGACGGGGCAACTACACCATGGGACTCAAGGACCAGTTGGTTTTTCCGGAGATCGACTACTCGCGAGTCGACAAGGCACGGGGCATGAACATAACTTTTTGTACTACTGCCAAGGATGACAAAGGCGCCCGAAGACTCCTCGAGCTTCTGGGGATGCCGTTTCGGCGCCAGTCCTGATGGGAGACTAAGAAAGAGTGGCCAAGAAATCATCTATTGCCAAGGCAAATCGTGTACCGAAATTTCCGGTGAGGCAGCACAACCGCTGCCACATATGTGGTCGACCCCGTGGGTATCTACGAAAATTCCAGATGTGCCGACTATGCTTCCGTAAGCTCGCTCTCGCGGGTGAGATCCCTGGCATGGTGAAAGCGAGCTGGTAAGAGAGGTAGTCCATCATGATGACCGACCCAATTGCTGATATGTTGACCCGGATCCGAAATGCCTTGCAGTCGCGGCACGCGAAGGTTGATGTGCCGAAGTCCAAGCTCAAGCTAGAGATTGCAAGGATCTTGAAAGACGAGGGCTATATTCAAAATTATAAGATGGTCGAGGACAGCGTCCAAGGTGACATTCGCATCTTTTTGCGAAGATCCGGCGTTGGCGAAGACGTCATCGAAGGCTTGGAGCGCGTTTCCAAGCCCGGTTGTCGCATCTATTGTAGTAAGGACGAAATTCCTAAAGTTCGGGGAGGATTGGGAATCAACATACTCTCTACGTCGAAAGGTGTCATGACAGGAAGACATGCAATCGCGACGGGAGTAGGTGGAGAGATCCTCTGTAACATTTGGTAGAAGGTACGAACCCATGTCGCGAGTTGGTCAAAAACCCATCTCCGTTCCCAGCGGAGTCAAAATAGCCATCCACAAGACAAGCATCGAGGTGGAGGGTCCTAAAGGCAAACTGGTTACGCCGGTGCCTCCAGGGATCAAAATCGAGCAGGGCGACGGCGAGTTGCGTGCGGTTCCCGAGAACGACTCCAAGGAGCTCAAGCCGTTCTGGGGGCTGGCAAGGAGCCTCCTAGCCAATGCCGTTCACGGTGTGTCTCAGGGATTTAGCAAGGAATTGGAAATCGTAGGAATTGGATACCGTGCAGTTGTGGAAGGCGACAAAGTCGTTTTTGCTCTGGGTTACTCACACCCCATCGAAATGGAGATCCCGGCTGGCATCGAGATCGCCATCGAAAAGCAAACACGCCTGAGGGTTTCCGGCGCGGACAAGCAACTGGTTGGCCAAGTGGCTGCCAACATCAAACACTACCGCAAACCGGATCCGTACAAGCAAAAAGGCGTTCGCTATGTCGGTGAGGTTCTCAAGAAGAAAGCAGGGAAGACTGGAGCGTAAGAGTAGAACTCGAGAATTCAAGAACTCGAGAACTCAAGAATTAGGATTCCGACATGAGAGTTAAAACGAGACAGCAAGCGCGTAGACGCATCAAATATCGTATCCGTAAACGAGCCAAGGGTACGGCGGAGCAGCCTCGTCTTTGTGTGTACCGAAGTCTGAAGCACATCTATGCGCAACTCATTGATGATCAAAATTCTCGGACTTTGGTTTCCGCTAACAGTGGGGAAAAGGACTTCCCTACAAAGGCGGGGCAAAACAAGCAGGCGGCGAGCGAATTGGGCAAGATTATCGCGCAGCGGAGCTTGGACAAAGGAATAGACCAGGTCATTTTCGACCGCAACGGTTTTCAGTACCACTGTCGCATCAAGGCACAAGCCGACGCGGCGAGAGAAGCGGGACTCAAATTCTGATGAGGACATCAGCGGGTTGAAAGAATATGGAACAACGTAGAGACAGAGTCGATTCTGGGGCAATGGAGCTGAAGGACCAAGTCGTCAGCATCAACCGAGTTACCAAGGTTGTAAAAGGCGGCAAGAACTTATCTTTCAGTGCTTTAGTGGTTGTCGGCGATGGCGCCGGACGTGTGGGATTCGGTATGGGTAAAGCCAAAGAAGTGCCATCCGCTATCCGCAAAGGGATCGAGATCGCCAAAAAGAACTTGATCCGTGTGCCATTGGCAGGCGCAACCATCCCACACACGGTGACCGGCGTGTTCGGAGCAGGTCGAGTCCTGTTGAAGCCGGCTTCGGAAGGCACCGGTGTGATTGCCGGAGGTGCTGTTCGTGCCGTGTTGGAGTCGGCCGGTATCAAGGATATCTTGACTAAGTCTCTGGGGACGGCCAATCCACAGAACGTGGTCAAGGCAACCATGGAAGGGCTAATGCAGCTTCGATCTCCTGAGCATGTGGCCCGGCTCCGCGGTAAAGAAGTCTCCGAGATAGTGGGTTAGACAATGCGTGCTGACAAGAGCAAAAAGGTCGACAAAACGAGAAAGTCGTCGGGGACCATCCGGATCCAATTGGTCAAAAGCGTGATTGGATCCAACTCACACCAGAGGGCCGTAGTGCAAGGACTCGGTCTTCGACGAATGAATCAGGTGGTCGAGAGAATTGACACCCCGGAGATCCGGGGCATGGTCAACAAAATTCCCCACTTGGTTCAAATCATCTCTTGAGGAGGACCTGATGGGA
>JAUVQL010000118.1 GCA_030598165.1 Acidobacteriota bacterium
CTTCAAACCTTGGAAGCTCGAGACCGGCACGGTGCGCACGAGTCTCGTCATCATATTATTAGCCTACCTTACCTCGACGGTGCTCTACCCATTCGGCCTCATGAAGAATCATTTCGTGCCCATCGTGGCGAATCGGTTTTCGGAAGGTGATGCCTCCATCATCGACTACCGCGAAGGATTGACCGAGACCATAATTTTTACTCAAAAAAACTGGATGGGAGAGCCTTATTCGAAACGGCTCATCACCAACGCCTTTTCCATGTCCGGAGTCGACCTGGCGCCCATTCGCTACATGAAGTACTTTGTCTATTGGCCAATGGCCTTTCACCCCCAGATCAAGAAGGCTCTATTGATCAGCTACGGTGTCGGCTCCACCGCTAAAGCCATGACGGACTCGACGGAAATCGAACAGATCGATATCGTTGACATCTCCCGAGACATCCTCGACGCCAACAGCATCGTCTACCCCGACCCTGCCGAGCTGCCCCTAAACGATCCCCGGGTGACGGTCTTCATCGAGGACGGCCGATTCTGTCTGCTGACCTCCGACGAGACTTACGACCTCATCACGGCGGAGCCCCCGCCTCTTTTGATCGCAGGTGTCGTCAATCTCTACACCCGGGAGTATTTCCAACTTCTTCGCAATCGTTTGAACGAAGGCGGCTTCACCACCTATTGGCTCCCCGTCGGCGATCTACCCCTCGACGATACCAAATCCGTCGTTAAAGCATTTTGTGGTGTATTCGAAGACTGCTCCCTTTGGCGGGGCGCAGAAATGGATCTCATCATGGTCGGCTCGAAAAACGCAGGAGGACTCATCCAACGAGAATCCTTTGAACGACAGTGGAAAGATCCCAAAGTAGCCCGAGAGCTTCGAATACTCGGTATCGAGACGCCGGAGTTGTTGCTTTCAACTTTCCTAGGTGACGCTTCATTCTTGAACACGTGGGTAGGAGATCACCTTCCCTTGGTCGACGACCATCCTCATCGTCTCAGCGGCGAGGAGCCAGACCTCAGCGTTTATCACATGCTTCTAGACAACCGAGACGCACGGGAGCGATACCGTAACAGCAGCTTTCTGCGACAGCGCCTGCCGCCGCCTCTCTTTGAAGCCGGCTTGGCGCAATATCCTTACCAAGCCATCATTGACTACTCTCTAGATGTATATTCTGCTCCAAGAAAGAGCCTGCAACTCGAGGAATTGAATCGCATCTTGACCGAAACGAACCTACGTACGCCGGCCCTGTGGCTCCTGGGAGACTACACGGAGTTCAGTGGAGTCATCGAGGCTCTCGTCGAGCAAAACGTCGCGCATGAACAAGTCGAGCTTTACTTGGGATTCCGTGAGATGGCCGATCGCAACTATGGTGGCGCTGAAAGTCATTTCGAGAGGGCCCAAGTCTTGGGTGGGGGCAATATCAACCTGCACTATTACCGTATCCTTGCGCTGGCCTACGGGGGTGAGCAAGAACAAGCAGAAGAACTGGTGAGGGAGCTTCGTTCAAAGCAGGACCCGACGCGGAACGATAGTCGGTTTTGGGAATTTTGCTCGAACACTTTAGGTCTCGACACCTCTGCCACCACGACCGGTATACCGCCGGGAAACAAAGAATGAGCCGCATTCTACTTCTCAGCGCTACGACGCAGCCCAGCAAACCATTTCAACGTTTCAGCCACTCGCTCCTTGCCGTCGAGCGGTTGCGGCGGGATTTCGTCGAGCGCCTGTCCCGGGTCGATGCTCGAGACCAATTCCAGATAGCGATCCGCCAATTCTAAATGGCCATACTGTGCCTCGTACGCTGCTCTCGAGTAGATGGTTCTTGCATAAAGCTCCGCGAGCTTGGTCGTATAGACGGATATCCTGCCTTCGACCGGATGGTAACGAAAATCGGGAAATTCCTGCGGCAGGTACGCTCCGTCCTTCACCAACTGAAGTGCCAGGTAGTACGGTATTCGCGAATAGTCTGCACCCACATCAGAACGCACTTCCGAAGTCACTAGAACGGGTCGTTCGTCGATGTGCTTTCGGATCATGGCGTTCATCAGTCCCGTGTAAGCAGCTTCAATGGTCGAGGCGTCATAAGGCAATCCATGTTCGAATTTGAAGAGCTCTTTCCGGAAGACGGATGCTTCTTCATCGATGCTTGCCATGAACCGAGGATCCGTTCTCTCGAGTTGATCCAGATACCAAGACCGACGTAGAAGCTCCGGATCGACGACCAGCACGTCGGGACGCACCTTCTCCACCGCTTGCAAGTACCAACTCCCGGCCACCCAAAAATCCCACTGTGCCGACAAGATGATGGCTTTTTCGGGAAGGTGCTCGAGCACGTCGAGAGTCATGTCCTCGACCAGCATGTTTTCTCTCTCGTTGCACTCGGAATAGTTGGACACACCAGTCGCGACGACCAAGAGAACGGCTGCAGCCAGAGCGACCTTTGCTCCTAACGTTCGATGCAGCCAAGACAATCCCAAGACGACCCAGATTCCCAACGCAAAAACGGCGGTCAAATAATAAGGACGGATCTCCATGATGTCGTAGCCGGAGGCGTAGATAACGGCCGTCACGAACAACAGCGTCACCATGACGTTCAGTGCCCTTTGACATCGGTGGCCATCCCCACTCATCCAAAACGCCAGTCCCGAGGCCGCCAAGAGAAAGATGACGAGCGGCAAAAGCCCGTATAAGGTTGCAAAGAGCCACAGGTAGATGACGGTCGAGACCAATACTGCTAAGCACCAAAAGGCGAATTGAAGTCTACGTCTAGCCAAGGCGAAAATCCCCAGTAGAGCGAGGAGCAACCCCAGGTAACCGACCTCCGCAGGCAGATCGCCAAAGAAGTAGGCCGTTTGCTGCTTGAATGTCTCTGGATTGGTGAACATCCAAACCCTATACTGTCGGCCCGTCACGTGGTCGATGAACCGTTTTAGTGTCGATGGGTCGCCCCAGTTGAAAAAGGGCTTCATCAAAGCGCGCACGGGCAACCAAAGATAGGGCAAGAGTCCAAGAAGGAACGACGGCGCTATCCATAGCAGTCGCTTGAAAGACCGCCAGTGAAATCCTAGAGTCCCGAAGAAATAAAACAGAAATGCCGGCGCCAATAGAATGGTCGTCAAGTGGTTCGTAAAGGAAAGACCGAGCACGCCACCAAACCAGGCCCCCCGCTTGGAGAATCCAACGGTTGCAGCGTCATTTTGCTCGTCGACGTAGCGTAAGAACAGGAACGTTACCAGCGGCAGAAGGAGGGCGTGAAGCGAATAGACTTCGAATCCGTTTCCCTGACTCCACCAAGTGAGCGTCAAAGAGGTGGCCAATGCCGCCAAAGCGGCGTAGATCGCCAACCAACCACCGGCGAGCCTGTCGTCCTCACGAGTGTCGACTACGTCTTTGCTCTTCTTTTTCTTTTTCTTTTTCGGAAGAACAGAAGAAGCATCCCACTTCCGCACACGCACCGATACATCGAAGAAGAGGAGACTCAACGCCATCGTACTAGCGGCCACGAGCAGGGCGGCCATGATGTTGAGGGCGAGGACGTCCCTCATCGGCAAAATGCGAGAAAAAACGTACCCGAGGAGCATAACCGTTGGATACCCGGTCGGGTGGCCAATACCCAAGGTCGAGGCCACCGCCACCATCTCACCCTTATCGACGAATCCAAACGACGGCGACAACGTGGCCAGATAAACGCCGAGCGCGAGTAGGGCCGCTAGTGCGGCAGTTTTGACCGGTGTCACTTTTGGAAGCATCGAAAACGAATCATAATACGACTTTACCCGGCACGAGGTCCTTCACGCATTGGAACTGCTTACGGAAATGCCTATTCTGGATTTCGACGACTTCGAGCTCATACGACAGGTCGTCCGTTCGGGCCGGGACACAAAGGCTGATATCCCCGACCTGCTGATTGGACTCTCAGGAAAAAGCGCCGGTTGCGAAACCACCCTGACCTTCGAAAAAGGACTGAGCCGCACAGGATTGTTCGAGCGAATTGCCTAGCCCTCCCAAGCAAATCCACCGCAAAAAGGTTGGCGCTTTCCGAGGCGCTCTGATACTTTTACGGCCGCGGAGGGAACCATGATACGTCTTTTCTCTTTCGTCGTCGTTATTCTGTTGTGTGTGGTGAGCTCACCTGCTTCCTATGCACAAGAAGACCCGTTGAATCCTGAGTGGACGAGCTATCACAGCTCGAGTGAGACCCATACCTTTCTCGAAGCGTGGGCGAAGTCGTTTCCCAAGCTAACGGAGCTCTACTCCATCGGCCAGACCATCGAGGGCACGCCCTTGATGGTGTTGGAAATCACTAACAAAGAGACGGGACCGGGCCTCGAAAAGCCAGGGTACTACTACGATGGAAACATCCATGCCGAGGAGTTAACCGGTGCCGAGGTCGCTCTTCACTTCGCTTGGATGTTGCTGACGCAGTACGGTAAGGACCCGAACATCACGGAACTGGTCGACACCCGAGTCCTGTATGTACGGCCGAAGTTCAATCCCGATGGCGCCGACGTGGCTCTCACCACTATCCACAATCCCCGCAGCACACCGCGTCCCTACGATGAGGATGCTGATGGGCTCCTCGACGAAGATCCTCCCAACGATCTCGACAACGACGGATTTGCCACCCGCATGAGGGTGCCGAATCCCCATGGCGTCTGGAAGAAAAGTAGTGAAGATCCCCGCGTCATGGTGAAACGAGCTCTCGAAGACAGCGACGGTGCTTTATTCGATATGTACTCCGAGGGCGTCGACGACGATGAGGACGGAGCCTTCAACGAGGACGATGTGGGCGGCATCGACATGAACCGCAACTTCCCGCGCAACTGGGGAATGGAGTTCCAGCAGCGAGGAGCGGGACCCTATCCCCTATCCGAGCCGGAGACAC
>JAUVQL010000196.1 GCA_030598165.1 Acidobacteriota bacterium
AAAGGATAGTAGGCAGAGTGCGACCAAAGACGCCGTCAACTGTCGGGTCATGAGTGACCTCCTTGCTTTTGACTCCAGCACTGCAGGGCACATGCTAACGTCAACTCGTCGCGGCACCAACTGCCACAAGAAAGCCGGGGAAGGTTCACTCCCCCGGCTCTGTATTAGTTTCCTATTCTCGAGTCCTTGAGTTCTTAAGAAAGAAACAAACGCAAAGCCGCCGAGGCGCGAAGTAACAAAGAAGTAGCCGCAAATGAACGCGAATGAACGCAAATTGGAAAAATCGTTGGATTGATCAAGTCTTATTCGCGTTAATGTGCGTGCATGTGCGGCTACATTTCAATTTGGCGTTAACTTCCGGATGTTTCGTTTTTCTGGATTCTTGAGTTCTTGAATTCCTATTCTTAGTTCTCCGTTGCCTTTCTCTCCATCTTTTGCTTCTCTACCATCCGGGCCACATCGGCCAGAAGCTCCTTGGCGTCGTAAATGATCCCGTCCTTGATGGTGTATTTGACGCCACCCACGCGCTCGATTTGACCGGTTTCGTCGTTGAGCTTCCGGTGACCGGTCCCATAGAGCACCTTGAGGTTGGCAATGGGATTTTCCTCCACGATGACTAGATCCGCCAGATAAGTGGGCCGGATGACGCCGAAGTCGATGGTTTTGCCGAGAGGCTCCAACAGGGATTCAGCGCCATGCATCGTGGCTCCCCGGAAGATCTCCAGCGGATGGAAGCCGGCTTCCTGGAGTAGTTCCATCTCTTCGATGGTCGAAAATCCAAATAGGTTGTAGATGAATCCTGCATCGGAGCTAACGGTCACTTTTCCGCCGGCGTCCTTGTAGTCATCGAGGAACAGCATCCAACGCTCGTAGAAGTGTTTCCACGCCACTTCGTCCCAGGTGGTCCAGTCGTAGTAGTAGGAACCGTGGTTCTCACGATTGGGCTCGTAGTAATCCCAAAGCGATGGCAACGTGTATTTCTCGTGCCAATCGGCGTTTCTGGCTTTCATGACGTCCCTACTCGCAAGATAGGCCGTCATGGTGGGGTCGAGAATGAAATCATATTCGAGGAACTCTTGGATCAGCGCGTTCCACTCTTCACTTCCGGGCTCGTGGATCATGTTCCACTGACGGGCCACTTGACCGAACCGGTGTTGTTCGTTGTTGTAGTTCATGTCCACCGGCCAAGGTTGCACATCGGCATCCTTGTACAGCGCCTCGAACAGACCGTAGTAATGAGTCATCGTCGTCAAGCCCATCCGCGCTGCGTCAAGGGCATTGACGCCGGCCACCATGGTTTGTGCCAGATGAGCCATCGACCCGAGTTTTTGCGTGTTGGCCTCGTCGAGAAGCGCCTCCATGATGTCCGGTGGAAAGCTGAAAATCTTGATACCATCCAGCCCCTTTTGTTTGGCCCAACGGACCCATTCGCGGGCTTTTTCCGGCGTGTGGACAGGTCCGCCGTCCCATCCGGTTCCCGGTACGTGATAAACGAAGATGCGAGGAGCGACGATCTCGTTCTTGGCGCTCCGTTCTCGTTCCTTGAGGTCCCACTCCATCGGCCCACAAGGAACGCCCCTCACGGTCGTGATACCGTGGGCCATCCAGAGCTTGTAGACGTACTCCACCTCCGGAGTCTTTGGGTATCCCCCACAGTGGACATGCGCGTCGACGAATCCAGGAAGGACGTACATCCCTTCCGCATCGAGCTCCTTGGTGGCGCCCTTCGGCCTTTGTTCCTCATTAATCGGGACGCCCGGCGCACCGACACTTCTTATCTCGGCGATCCGGTTTCCCTCGATCACGATATCGGCGGGGCCCACCGGTGGAGCACCGGTCCCGTCGATAATGGTGACCCCCCGTATGATCAAGCGTTCGTAAGGACCGTCTCCTTGGTCCCCTCGGTCGGGTGCCGGCGCGACCTCTTGGCTTGTTCCTACCGCGGCTATCGCGAGAACAAGCGAGAGCGCTAGTAGAGGAATCGTTTTTTTGACCATTGGCAACATGTGTTTTCCTCCCGTTTTATGATTGACAACCAGTTTGTCAGGCACAGCCTGACCTACCAGAATTGTCAGGCATAGCCTGACCTACCTAACTTTCCATTCTAAAACCCCAACAGAGAATTCACTTTGAGATTGGATCTCCAACCGTAGACCTGTGGTTTGAACCGCGTCAAAGGACGCCCAATTATAATCATCCTTTGTCACACTAAAAGCACCCGTCGGCCTGACTGGAATCCAGTGGTCGCCTTTGCGAAATAATACCTTCCAGGACGCCGGCACTTGGACCTCTCCCCGCCCGGTGTCGTCGTACCAGTAGACGCCAACCCGAGACACCTTGGTCATCTTTGGGAAATCGTACTGCACCCATTCAAGCGTGCCTTTATTGGGCCAATAGTGAAGATAAGGTCGAGAACGATCTCCGGAGCTTGCCGGGTCCCACTGGTCATTGAGACCGATGAGTGTCTTGCCACCTGATGCCGAGACTTCGCTTTGTGAGGCTAACGTTGGTTTGGGAACTGGCCGAACCCCTTCTTCGTCTTTCGATATCCATACCGCCATTTCCCCATTACCTCGATAGGCCCAGGCGTAGTATGGAATAGCGGTGAGCTCGATCTCTCTTCGATGGGGTTGGGTTTCGTGGAGAGAAACCGCCTTTCCTCTAATCACCGTAACGCCATCGAAAAGGTCATCACGCCGTTCCACATCGAGCTTGGCGTCTGCCGGAAGCACCAAGTTGCTCACGTGGCCGTTGTGATCGGGCCACTCGACGCCGTAAACGAGCGGGCCTCTCTCCAATGCCAACTTTCCCTTGTTGACTTCCACATTGGGATGACTCACGACACGACGAATGGGCATGGGAAGTGCAAGCTCGATTTGATCCCCCTTTTCCCACGGACGTTCGATCCGGGCGAATCCCTTCTCGAGATCTATAGGCCATTCCTCTCCGTTGACGGTAAGGCCAGCTTTCTCGTCGCTCGACTCCAAATACTCGTACAGGTCACCGGGAATGGGCTCGTTTCGCGCCCAGCCGGGTATCCTTACGTGAATGGCGAAGGCATCGGACGGCTCCGACTCGACCGTGATCTTGATAACTCCTTTCCATGGATAATCGGTCTCTTGCCTCAAGCGGACCGTTTGCTCTCCGAGCTCGATATCGGCCTCACCTTCAACGAATAAGTTGACGTAGATAGCGTCGTCCCGCGTCGCATAGAGATATCCGGGAAGCGAAGGCATGAAACGAGATAGATTGCTTGGGCAACATGCGCAGGGAAACCAAGGGTCCCGCTGGTGCTGTCCGTAGGACTCCAAAGGATTGGGATAAAAGAATCGTTCTCCGCTCAGGCCGGAGCCCGAAATCAGTCCGTTGTACAAAACCCGTTCGAGGACGTCGTAGTACTTTCCATCCCCCGCGAGCAGAAACATGCGGTGGTTCCAGAATATGTTGCCTATCGAGGCACAAGTTTCTGCGTAAGCCGTTGCGTTCGGTAGCTCGTAGCTCTTACCGAACCCTTCCCACTCGCCCGCAGCCCCGATACCTCCGGTCAGGTAGATTTTCCCCGAGACGACGTCGTCCCACAGACGACGGATCGCTTCGACGTAGGCGTTGTTGCCGGTTATCGCAGCGATATCCGCCATGCCCGAGAACATGTAGACGGCTCGGACGGAATGTCCCACCGCCTCGGTCTGTTCCGTTACTGGTTTGTGATCCTGCGAATATTCGCCAAAAAGCTCTCTGTCGTTCGCATGC
>JAUVQL010000111.1 GCA_030598165.1 Acidobacteriota bacterium
ATAGCATAGCGCCGAAAAACTGAACTCGATCTTGTCTTGCCCCCGGATAAGAGCGCCGGATGGCCTTAGGGAGGTGAACGCCATGCACCGAAGAACAGTCGTCTCGGTCCTCGCAGCCGTTGCTTTGGGATTCGCTGGAGCAGGATGCAACTTTAATCCAACCGCGCCGTTCGCCGGCTTCGACGGCGAGGAGGGGGCTACGCTCCACGGTCAGTTCCAACAGAGCGGTACAGCAGCCGCACAGCGCCTGGTCGGCTCCATGGCACAGATTGCCCAGACTTCCGCGTCCAATATCGAAGCTGTCAGGGTCATCGTGCTCGACTTCGATGATGATGATAACGAGATCGCGAGTGTCGATATCAAAGATGGAGCCTTTACGTTGCGAGGGCTTCCCGAAAAATTCAAGTTGCGGTTCTTAGACGAGTACGACAACCCGCTCGGAGAGCCCATAGAGTTCCTCGGCGTGAAGCCCAATCAAGAGATCGACATCGTGGTGGCCATGGATAACGGATCCGTGGTTATTCTCGAAGAGAGGCGAACCGGTATCGACCACGAGGGTGCCTCCGGAATCGAGCTCGAGGGGGTGGCACGGAACATCGCAATTGACCCGGCGGGAGATCCTATGACGGGCTCGCTAGACGTGGATGCACCAGATCGGTACCACGTCCTCACGCGCGTCGGCGAGACCTCGATTCGAAAAGGCAATCGGAGCTTGACCCTTGACGACCTCGATAATGGAGATCGAGTCCACGTCAGAGGTGTGTTCGACGGCGACAACGTCTTCGCCTACGAGATCAAGCTGCAAGAAGAAGAGGAAGTTGACACTGATACTTCAGCAGCGACAGCCTGCAACTCTCCCGATCCGGATAGGCCGGGCAAGATTCTCGTCTGCCACAATGGTAATACGTTGTCCATCTCGCCGGACGCCTGGGCGGGTCACCGGGAGCACGGGGACACTTGCGGGCCGTGCAACTGATGCGTGCCCGCAGACGTGGACTAGGGCGGTGAACAAGGGCTTCCAAAGTCCTACGGTAGCGAATAGCGCGAGCAGGGAACTCAGGGCAAGCCCTGCTCGCATCGTCTCGAGAGCGGGTTCGCTACGGTAGGATGTCCTCTACAAGTTGGCGCATTTTCGTCACCTCTTCACGAAAGAATAGGAGAGAAGTAGGGAGCTGTCACCCCAGTTTTTCCTCCAGCATATTTGTTCCTCTAGCGCTAGGCCGCTCAATTAATTAAGAGACCGTAGGCATTGGGCGAAAGCCATTCTCCATCAACATACTGAACACAAATCGTGTGCTATACTTTCTCCGCCTGTGTGACCGGTCCATGGTGAATGGATGCCTCGAGCCGCGATGAGCTCCAAAGAACCAGTACTCCGCAACTTCATTGGCGATTTCGACAGCACACTCGTTCAGGGAGAGTCCTTTCCAGAACTGGCGCGTATATCCCTGCGGAAACACCCCGATCGGACCGCACGTCTAGAAGCCATCGAACGCATAACGGACCTCACCGCTTCAGGGCAAATGTCCATGGCCGACGGGATCGCTCTTCGCATAGGGCTTCTCGACGGACACCGGAACCACATCGAGACGCTGGTTCGATCTCTGAAGCGTCAACTGACGCCGTCTGTCAAGAGAAACAAGGCTTTCTTCAAGAAATTCAAAGATCATATCTTCGTCCTCTCCAACGGCTTTCGGGAGCTTATTTGCCCAGTGCTCGAGCCCTTGGGAATAAGGCAAGATCATGTCTTCGGTAACACCTTCCGTTATGGAGACGACGGTACCATCATAGGATTCGACACGAAAAATCCTTTAGTTCGCCAAGATGGAAAGGTACGGTTGGCGAAAAGCTTGAAACTCAAGGGGGAGGTCATCGCTATCGGAGACGGTTACAGTGATTACTGCATCAAGAAAAACGGTATCGCCACTCGTTTTTACGCATTCACTGAAAACGTCCGGCGAGAAGCGGTGGCAGAACAGGCCGACCATGTCCTAAACAGTTTGGACGAGCTCCTCATTCTAAGCGAGATTCCAATGTCACCAACTTATTCGAAGAAGCCCGGCCGCGTGTTGCTTTTGGAGAGCATCCATCCTCTGGCCGCCAAGCAGTTCGAAAAGGAAGGCTATTCGGTCACGAGTCTACCGATGAACCTGAGCGAGGAAGAACTGGCAAAGGAGCTCGAGGGGGTATCTCTGCTGGGCATCCGGTCACGCACCCATGTTACAAAGGCCGTCTTGAGCAGAGCTCGCCAACTCGAAGCCATCGGTGCTTTTTGCATTGGTACGAACCAAATAGATCTCGAAGCCTGTACTCGGAAGGGTGTCATTGCCTTCAACGCGCCCTACAGTAATACCCGCAGTGTGGTTGAACTGGCTATTGGTGAGATCATCATGCTGGCGAGGCGAACCTTCGAAAAGAGCACCGAGCTCCATCAAGGTCTTTGGATCAAGTCGGCGGCCGGATGCTCCGAGATTCGAGGCAAGAAGATCGGAATCGTCGGATACGGTAACATCGGATCCCAGCTTTCCGTCCTTGCCGAGGCGATGGGCATGGACGTCTACTACTACGACATCGTCGAGAAACTTCCCCTCGGCAACGCCACCAAGTGCTCCAAACTCAACGAGCTCTTGAAGAAAGTCGACATCGTGACCATCCATGTGGACGGCCGTACGAGCAATCGAAATCTATTCGGAGAAAAGCAGTTTCGGCTGATGAAAGAGGGAGCAATCTTTCTTAACCTTTCCAGGGGTTTCGTTGTCAAAATAGACAGTCTGGCCAAAGCGCTCAAGAGCGGAAAGCTCGCCGGGGCAGCGGTGGACGTCTTTCCCAAGGAACCGAGCGCGTCTTATCCGTCCTTCAGCACCGAGCTCCAAGGTCTACCCAAGGCCATTCTTACGCCACACATCGGAGGTAGCACCGCGGAGGCCCAAGAAGGCATCGCGCAATTCGTGTCCCGCGCTCTCATCAACTTCATCAATAACGGCAGCTCCTATGCCAGCGTGAATTTCCCGAGCGTACAGCTCCCAGCGCTACGCAGGGCTCATCGGTTCATCCACATCCACGCGAACGAGCCCGGCGTATTGGCCTCCATCAACCGCGTCATGGCCAAGTACGATATCAACATCCTCGGACAACATCTGAAAACGAACGAACGTATCGGCTACGTCATCACTGACGTCAGCAAAAAATACGAGCCGAAGATCATAGGGGAGCTCCAGAAAATCCCTCACACTACCAAGTTCCGGGTTCTTTATTAGCAGGGAAGTCCCACCAAGAGGCGAGTATCTTGACGGCCCGCGCGCATTCTAGATGGATTCGAGTTTCTAGAGTGCTACTACAAATTGACATTTAGTACACATTATTGTGACTTATTCATCATTATGAATAGGGGCGTAGCAGACCTCCGCCTAATCGAGCGTTGGGACCGAGAGCAGCGCGAAGTCTTCTCCAATAGGGATCTCCAGATTGCTGTGCTCCGGAAACGACTATCTGAGGTCCGCTCGCAGATCCCGAAGCTCAGACGAAGGCAAAGCATGTCTTTTCTGGAGCTCGCTGACGAGCTTCGACAAGAAGCACTAGTGGTCACGCAGAAACGCCTATCCGACGGTCTCAGCGGGCTATTGCCAAACGAGGAGATAGCGGGACTAGCCCCGCGGGTCAAAGCAGCGCTCAATACTCTCGCCGAACAGATCGAGAGGGCGTAGTGGTTTGCCGACCAGCTCATCGAGATCCCGCCATGACCGTAAAGCATCAAGTGACGTCCTCCAGTTCGCATAATTTGCACTCACTTAGTCTGTCAACTATCATCTTCACAACTTAGTTTGAAGGTCCCGACATCTAACGACATTTCTTACAAGTCGACCCGGGAGGCTGAAAATGGCCACCGACCGCTGGCAAACACTCAAAAAGCTGTTTGAGGCTGCTCTCGACCGGGACCCCGCCAAACGATCCGAGTTCCTTGAAGGGGCCTTTGCCTTAGATCCATCCCTTCGTGACGAGGTTGAATCCCTTTTCTCTTCCCACGACGAATCCCATGGATTTCTCGAGAAACCACCGATCGATGAAGCGGGGGATTCCGATGTACTTCCTGACGAAGACACGTCTTCCGTCACTCGAGTCCGAGAGGACAAAGAAGAACGTAGATGAACAACGACAGATAGGACCCTATCGGATATTGCAGGAGCTCGGCCACGGAGGCATGGGCGTCGTCTACGAGGCCGAACAGGAAAAACCTGTTCATCGCCGAGTGGCCCTGAAACTCATCAAGATGGGCATGGATACCAAGCAAGTCATCGCCCGGTTCGAGTCCGAACGCCAGGCGCTGGCTCTAATGAACCATCCAAACATCGCCAGCGTTTACGATGCCGGAGCCACAGAGCAAGGCCGGCCGTACTTCGCCATGGAGTATGTTCAAGGCATACCCATTACCGAGTATTGCGACAAACATCGGCTGAGAATCAAAGAGCGGCTCGATTTATTCATGGCGGTTTGCGAGGGAGTGCAACACGCGCACCAGAAGGGAATCATTCACCGCGATCTCAAACCCTCCAACGTGCTCGTCACGATCCAAGACGACAATCCGGTTCCGAAGATCATCGATTTTGGCGTGGCCAAGGCGACCGCTCACAGGCTCACGGAAAGAACCGTCTATACCGAGCTCGGACAGTTGATTGGCACTCCGGATTATATGAGTCCCGAACAGGCGGAGATGACCGGACTCGATATCGACACCCGTACCGATGTGTACTCGCTGGGTGTCATCCTATACGAGCTTCTAGTCGGTGCTCAGCCATTTGACGCCACCGAACTGCGCAAGGCAGGTTTCGAAGGGATCCGACGGATCATTCGCGAAGAAGAGCCGCTTCGACCCAGCACAAAGGTTCACAGCGTGAGCAAGGCCACGACCGATTCTGCTAAGAACCGAAGGGTGGAGCCACAAGTTTGGGAAAGAGCGCTACGGGGCGATCTCGACTGGATC
>JAUVQL010000205.1 GCA_030598165.1 Acidobacteriota bacterium
CACTTCTACTGGATCAGCCCGTTCGTTACGAAGATCCCAACTCGGTCGAGGAGTTCTATGAGCCGCACAACTATGACGAGAAGTACGAGGGCTGGGTCACGCTCAGGCGTGCCATTGAAGGTTCGCGAAATGTCCCCGCTGTCAAGCTCAATGAACAGATAGGTCCGGAAAGATCTGCTGAAATGGCCCGTCGCCTCGGACTCTCGGGGCCCGTCCCTCCTTACCTGAGCATCGTTCTCGGTGCCGCCGAGGCCACTCTACTCGAGATGGTGTCGGCCTACTCGGCCTTTCCCAACCAAGGCATACGCATGCGGCCATACCTCGTTACCAAGGTTACCGACCGGGACGGCAATTTGCTCGAGGAAACCCATCCAAAGGCACTCTCTGCGATCCGGGCCGACACGGCCTATATCGTTACTAGTCTTTTGAAAGGTGTCGTGCAGCGAGGTACTGCAATTCGGGCAGCTTCACTTGGCCGCCCAATGGGTGGCAAGACCGGTACAACGAACGATTATACCGACGCGTGGTTCATCGGATTCGACCCGCGAATCGCCGCGGGCGTCTGGGTAGGCCATGACCAGAAAATCCCTATTGGAGACAAAGAAACGGGATCCAGGGCCGCTCTACCTGCCTGGTTGGCTTTTATGAGGGAAACTCTAGCGGATCGCCCGGTCGAGGACTTCCCCATTCCTTCCAATATCGTCTTCGTCCCCGTCGACAAGCATACCGGATATCCCGCTCACGGCTCAGGGAAGGACGTCATCCTTGAAGCATTTATTGCGGGAACCGAACCGGCGGGGTATCCGCGATCACAATAAACAAGGTCGCCTCACAAATAACTGAGTCTCACATTATAAAGTCTTAGTATTACAAGCCCAGTAACAGTGCCAAGTTAAAACGTTACGTATCAATACATTATGTAGCCTGCAATAAAACTTGACAATTTGGGACTAAATACGTATATTTAATTTGTGACAAAGGTCCAGCAAAAGTAGTTCCCATCAGTAGCGATTGACGGTATTGATGTGAGCCTCGCCGGGCACCCAATTCAGTAGCTCAACGACCCGGGGCGGTAATAAATGAGGTAATTGGTTATGACGAAAGAAGAGCAGACGGGCGTCCCCGAGCAGAAAGTCCACCAGGCAGTGCCGGTACTACCCCTCCGGGACACCGTTATCTTCCCAAATTCAATTCTGCCCCTCGCAGTAGGCCGAGAGAGCACCGTTCAACTCCTCAACGAGAACGGCGAGAGCTTAGAGTTCATTGGCGTGGTCACTCAGAAGGATGCCGCCATTGAGTCTCCCGGCGCTTCCGACCTCTACCCTATCGGAACAGGAGTCAAAATTCACAAATCCGTTCGTATGCCGGACGGCTCGATCCGACTCGTTGTACAGGGGGCCTTCCGATTTCGGGTACTCGCTGTCACTCAAGTCTCGCCTTACATTCGAGCGGATATCGAGATTCTGTCTGATTTAGAACCGGCCGAAGAAGCCATCGAGATTGATGCTCTCACCCGCAACGTTCATTCGGTGTTTTCGAAAGTCGTGGATCTCTCGAATCACCTCTCTGACGAGGTAGGCTCGTTAGCATCTGCCATCAATGATGGAGGTCGGCTGGCCGATTTCGTTGCCCAAAACTTGCCCAGTCTCGATACTGCGACTCGGCAGGAAGCTTTGGAGACCATGGGCGTCAAGACCAGACTCGCTCAAATTCATGAATCGTTACTCCGTGAGCTGGAAGTTCTCGAGCTCGGCAACAAAATCGAGTCCACCGTCAAAAGCGAGGTAGGAAAAACTCAGCGAGAGTATTACCTGCGTGAACAACTCAAGGCGATCCAAAAGGAGCTCGGCGAGACGGATGAGAACGTGAAAGAGATCGAAGAGCTTCGCGAAAAGATCGACGAAGCCGGAATGCCGGAAGAGGCGAAAAAGGAAGCACTGAGAGAGCTCAATCGACTTTCCAAGATTCCACCGTCATCCGCCGAGTACACGGTAGGACGCACCTACTTGGACTGGATAGTTCGCGTCCCCTGGGACAAGCGCACCGAGGACATTTACGACATCGCCAAAGCTAAAGAGATTCTGGAAGCGGATCACTACGATCTAGAGAAGGTCAAAGACCGAATCCTGGAGTACCTGGCGGTGCTCAAAATGAAACCGGACCTCAAAGGCCCCATCCTTTGCTTTGCAGGACCTCCAGGTGTGGGCAAGACGAGCCTTGGCAAATCCATCGCCAAGGCGTTGGGACGTAAGTTCGCTCGCATCAGTCTTGGTGGCATACGGGATGAAGCGGAGATTCGCGGTCATCGCCGGACATACATTGGCGCTCTTCCGGGACAGATCATCCAGAGCTTGTGTCGAGCCGAGTCCAAGAATCCCGTTTTCATGCTCGACGAGATCGACAAATTGGGAATGGACTTCCGTGGAGACCCGAGCTCGGCTCTGCTCGAGGTCCTCGATCCCGAACAAAACAACTCTTTCCGGGACAACTACTTGGACCTATCGTTCGATCTATCGGAAGTGCTTTTCATTGGAACCGCCAATTTCATGGATCCCATTCCTCCGGCACTCAAAGATCGCCTGGAGGTGATACATCTAGCCGGCTACACGGAAGAGGAGAAGATTGCCATTGCTCAACGCCATCTCATCCCTCGCCAACTCGAGAATCACGGCATCAAAGATGAGATAGCCCCGACGTTCACCAAAGAAGGGCTGTCGGGAATCATTCGAAACTACACGCGAGAGGCCGGCCTTCGCAACGTGGAGCGCTCCATTGCCTCTATCTGCAGGAAGGTTGCCAGGAGATGGGCGGAAGGCACCACCGAACCCATTACCGTGACATCAGAGAACCTTCAGGAATTCCTCGGCGCTCCCACTTCCCTTTCGCGGGAGATCAAAGACCGGGTCAAGGTCCCCGGTGTCGCGATCGGCCTTGCCTGGACTCCCGTTGGTGGCGACATCCTTTTCGTCGAAGCCCAGAAAGTAGCTGGCGGGAAAGACTTGGCCCTCACTGGACAGTTGGGTGACGTCATGAAGGAGTCCGCCCGGGCGGCGTTGACATGGGTTCGTTCTCAAGGTCAACAGCTGGGTCTCGAAGGTGATTTCTACAAGGAATTGGACATTCACCTGCACGTGCCCGAAGGCTCGATTCCCAAGGACGGACCGTCGGCCGGAGTGACGATGGTGGCCGTTCTAGTCTCGATATTGACGGGTACAATCGCTCGTGATGACGTGGCCATGACCGGGGAAATCACGTTGTCGGGGCACGTTCTTCCCGTCGGCGGCCTGAAAGAGAAACTGCTGGCGGCACATCGTTACGGCATCAAAGAGGTCATCATTCCAAAGCTCAACGAAAAAGCGATTGAGGAAGATCTACCTGAAGAGATCCAGAAAGAGATGAAGATCCACTTGGTGTCGAACTTGGACGAAGCGCTCGAAATCGTGTTTCCGACTTTGAAAAAGGAAATCATCCCGGCTGGACCTCCGCCGGAGGCGCCCTCTTCTCAAGCTGGCGCACCCATTCAGTAAAGAAAAGATCAAGTGTTGGGGATTGTCCCTAGCCAACTAGTGTCCTGTATCAGTGGTTCGTTGCATAAGGCTC
>JAUVQL010000091.1 GCA_030598165.1 Acidobacteriota bacterium
ATGGATTCAATAAAGGGAGCAGTGGTGTCGCCCGGGTATTTAGGATAGGACGAGGTGATGGTAAGGATTCTCACGGTAAGAACACCACGGACTGGGATAATGACCACACCGGTCGATATGATGCTGGCCGGGCCTCGGGCAATGGATAATCGTGCATTTTCATCAGTTTACAGCGAGTTGGTCGCCCAAAGGCCCCATGTTATCATGGGATTACAGCCGACAAGGTAGCTGAGTCTACTCATGGAAGCAATGAACAACGTTTTGTTTCGCCATTGCACCGAGCGTGTGATCGAGGCGGTGAATATCGGCTCGATGGAACTGGTGAATCTGCGGCAGAACGAGCTTTACCCGGAGTTCATCTTGCTCGGTCTCCTCGAACAAGATGATTCCGAAATCCTGCGCCTGTTCAAAGAGCTCCAACTAGACCCGACGCAGACCAAGAAATCTATCGTCAATCTCATTTACGCCGCGCAGCGAAACAAGGTCAAGCTTCATCACGACAGGCCCATGCAAATCTTGGTCTCCACCCAGACCGCTGAAGTGCTGCGGATGGCAAAAGAGGAAACGGACGGTCTCGGAGATCGTTTCATCGGCGTGGGGGCGTTGTTTTTGGCGCTCCATCGGGAGCCCTCGGGGCTTTCGGCAAGGATCTTAAGGGAGTTGAACTTCCGCTACGACCGTACCAAGGAAGCTTATCTGCGCATGAGAGCCGGCAGAACGGTCGACGACAAACGAGGCGACAGCAAATTCGAGACCTTACAGAAATACACGACCGACCTGACGGAGCAAGCCCGTAAGGGTGAGCTCGATCCCGTCGTGGGCCGTGAACAAGAAATCCGTCGCGTCATCCAGATTCTCTCCCGTCGCAAGAAAAACAATCCCGTACTCATCGGTGAACCGGGTGTCGGCAAGACCGTCATCGCCGAGGGCCTCGCCCAAAGGATCGTTGATGCCGAGGTACCCGAGACACTCCTCAACAAGCGTGTACTGATGTTGGAGATGAGCGAGGTCGTGGCGGGATCGAAATTCCGCGGCGAGTTCGAAGAACGACTCAAAACCATCAAAGACGAAGTCGTGGCCGCCTCCGGCCAGATCATCCTCTTCATCGATGAACTCCACACGGTGGTGGGAGCCGGGAACGTCGAAGGCGGGTTGGACGCCTCCAATATGCTCAAGAGCGCTCTTGCCCGGGGACAACTCAAATGCATCGGCGCCACGACTCTGGAGGACTACAAGAAACACGTTGAAAAAGACAAGGCGCTCGAACGTCGCTTCCAAACCGTCCTCATCAAGGAGCCGAGCGTCGACGACACCTACCGGATCCTAAAAGGCCTACAGCGTCGATACGAGCTCCACCACGACGTGAATTTTACCGACGAGTCTATGTTGTCGGCCGCTAGGCTTTCGGAGCGTTACATTACCGATCGCTTCCTTCCCGATAAAGCGTTGGATCTCATCGACGAAGCCGGGTCACGGAAACACCTGGAGCTCGTCTATGCCCCCGCCGAAATCCGAACGCTCAAGAAGGAGCGAGAGAAGGTGATGGCGGAACAGCGAGATTTCTACAATCAGCAAGATTTCGAAAAAGCGTCTTTCGCGCAACAGCAGCTTTTGCAGCTGGACCAACAGTTGAGGGGAAAAGTATCGGAATGGCGAGAAGCCCGGACGCTCCAGGACTCCACCGTGACGGGGGAAGACATTGCTGAGGTCGTCTCTGGTTGGACCGCTATCCCCCTAACACGAATGCTCGAGTCCGAGTCCCACAAGCTCACCAGAATGGAAGACAAGATCCACCAGCGCATCATCGGGCAAGAAAATCCCGTTCAGGCCGTATCGAACGCCATCCGTAGGAATCGGGCCGGACTCAAAGGCAAGAATCGCCCGATCGGTTCGTTCATCTTTCTCGGACCGACCGGCGTCGGTAAAACGGAGCTCGCCAAAGCATTGGCCGAGTTCCTCCTCGATGACGAAGAACGGATTGTTAGACTGGATATGAGCGAGTACATGGAACGCCACTCCGTCTCCAAGTTGATTGGCTCTCCCCCCGGCTACGTCGGTTATGGTGAAGGCGGTCAACTCACGGAGAAAATTAGGCGTCATCCCTACACTGTTCTCCTCCTCGACGAGATCGAAAAAGCCCACAGCGATGTCTTCAACCTATTACTGCAAATCCTCGATGAAGGACGACTCACCGACGGCGAAGGACGAACCGTGAGCTTCGTCAACACCATCATCATTGGGACCTCCAATATCGGAAGTGAGGACATCACCCGGGAGTACACCAGCATCGGTTTCGGCAAAGCCGTCACTTCCGTCGCCTACGAAGAAATCAAGAAGCGGGTCATGCGGGAAGTAAAAAAAGCTTTCAAGCCAGAGCTTCTGAACCGCATCGACGACCTCATCGTCTTCCACCAGCTCGACCGCGGCCATATCCGTCAAATCGTGGAGCTCACTTTGTGCGATCTCGAAAGCCGTTTGGCCGAGCAAAGTCTCACCATCGAGGTATCAGAAGCCGCCAAAGAAAAGCTGGCCGACGATGGTTTCGACCCCGTTTACGGGGCGCGACCACTGAAGCGCACCGTCGAAACGCAAGTGGAGAACGTCCTCGCTCAGAAGCTCATTGCCGGAGAATTCTCGAAGGGAGACATGGTTCTGGTCGATGTCCAAGACGGCCACCTCGTTTTCGTGCGCCGTCACCCCGAGCTTGCGTCCCAGCCGGTGAACGTCTACCCTAGCAATTGATCGAAGGCGCCCCTTAACAAACCTAGCGCCTCCTGATGAACTCAGAACCCAGAACTCAGAACTCAGAAGGCTTTAAATCTGCTTCGCTGTCTTTCGCTGCACTACATTTATGAAATCACCTTCCAGAGCAGCTCGATGTATTCCTGCGCTACTTCTAGCGTTGCCTCTCAGCTGCACCGCTCCCGAGCCCGAGGTGGTCGAACGTCATCCCAATGTTCTCTTGGTCACCATCGAGACGCTTCGTGCAGACCACGTCGGGATTTATGGCTACGGCCGAAACACCACTCCGAACTTGGACCGGTTGGCTCGCCAAGGCGCGGTGTTCCAACAAGCCATTGCCCAGGCTCCCTTTACGCTTCCCTCGCTGGCGTCGATCATGACGGGACTCACGCCACCTGGCCACGGAGTTCGTAACCACCCCGCTCAACTGAGCCCGGAGCTCGTGACTCTAGCGGAGCTCTTATCCCAAGCCGGCTATCGCACCGCAGCCATGACACGGCACAGTTGGCTAAGGCGAAGGTCGAGCTTCGACCAGGGCTTCGACGAATACCACAACAACAAATTCTCGGCGGGGCTCGACGCGCGGAGTCTTTCGCTAGCAGCCATCGATTGGCTCCGCGTCAATGGAGAGAAGCCGTTTTTTCTTTGGCTCCATTTTCTCGATCCCCATCTTCCTTACACGCCAGGTTATCCTTACTCGGTGATGTACCATCCCGCGCACCAGGAGGAGAAGCGCGTCCAACAGCTATTTTCCATGATCGATCGGCCTCGAGAAGATTTCCTGCCGACACCCTACGCCGATCTATCCGGAGGGCCGTACTACGACCTCGTCATGCGCTACTACCCCGGCAACGAGGCTCTTCTGGATTTGGCGCTTTGGCGGCGCCATAGAGGAGACATCTTCTTCGGAAAAGTGCGCTATCCGTCAGCGGACGTTTCACAAATGCGCGATCTGTATGACGGAGCCTTGGCTTATACCGACGACAATGTCGCGCGCCTCCTTCGAGCGCTCGCCGAGCAGGGTCTCGCGGAGAACACTATCGTCGTTGTGGCCGGCGACCACGGGGAAGCTTTTGGAGAGCACGATCTCTTCTTCACGCACGACTTCACGCTTTACGACGAGGTCGTCCGGGTCCCTCTTCTCGTGCGTATGCCCGAGCGCATCGCTCCGGGGACCGACATCCGTCAGCAGGTCCGACTCATGGACATCGCCCCGACGCTCCTCGACTTGGCCGGTTTGGAAGTTCCATCCAACATGGAAGGCGAGAGCCTCGTGCCGCTCCTCGAAGGTAAGACTCTTCCTTATCTTCCAGCTTTTGCCGAGAGCGCTCCTTATCGCCGTCAGTTTCCCCAGCAACCGCGCGTCCATTACAAGGGCAACAAAGGGAAGTGGCGCATGGTCCGGACCGAGCGTTGGAAGCTCATCATGATCCCACATCCGGACGGCGACAGATTCGAGCTTTACGATCTTCAATCGGATCCGGGCGAGACAACGAACCTCTACAAAGACCTTCCCGGTGAAGTGGGAAAACTATGGCCCACCCTCGAGGCATGGCTGCAGCAAGACGCCCATCGCGACACCGACCGAAGTGCCGAGGACGAACGCTCTCTCGACGAGTTGGACCCAGCTACTAGACAGCAGTTAGAGGTATTGGGGTATATCGAGAGGTCGAGAACTTCCGAGAAAGACCTCTCGAAAAAGTAAGTCGGCTCGTCCAGTTTGATTCCTCTGTACCGATAGGCTTTGCGTACTTCCGCTCGAGAGACCGGACAAAGGCCGTGGCTTTGGACGAAAACACCGGGGCGTTTCCATTCTTTTTGGCCGCCTCGTTGTAGAGATAGAAAAACCTGAACGGATTTCGGACCACTTTGACGATCGCATCAGATCCGAGCTCCTGCTCGATGAGTGCGGCCATATAGAAACCCGTGGGGTGCCCGGATTGAGGGATGACACTCCGAAGCTTTCTGCCAAAGTCCTCCACCAGCTCGGCGTCGTCAGCCATCTCCGAAAGTATCGCGTCCATGACCCGGATCGTCGCCGGTTGGCTCTGCTGTTCCTTACGTAAGCGGGCGGCCCTTTCGGTTCCCGCCAGACACCCGTCTCCCCAGAAAAGCGCCTTACGGTTGATGAGGTCTCCGATCCCCTCGTTCTCAATTTGGTCCAGGATCCATATCACCGCGAAGTCGGGATGATCTTCGCTCGGGAACTCGAACTCCTGCTTTCGACCACGATACAAGTGAAAGGACTCATGTGCCAGGAGAAGTAGAAAAGGGAAGTGTCGATCGTGGCCCTGTCGCTTCAGGCATTCGAGCTCAGCAGGCTGAAGGTCGTCCTTCCCGGTAAGACCAATGATGAGCGGGGTATAGCCTCGGGAGTCGTTGAAGATGATGAAGTCCACTTCGGGGTACACGTCTGCTTTGTCCTCGGGGAGATACTGCAGAGCAAACACCGCGGCTTTTTGCAGATAGGAGTACGTTTTTAACTCCTCCACGCGGGACACCAACCACTTGCGATCCTGGCGGGCCTTTTGAAATCCCTCCAGGAC
>JAUVQL010000253.1 GCA_030598165.1 Acidobacteriota bacterium
ATCGAGCAAGTAACGAAGCACTCTTTCTAGGCGGGTGCGTGAAGGAATGGCAAGAAGGCGATGGACGTGCCCGCCGGACTCGCGCGGTTCCATGCAACTTATGTGCTCTGCGAGGTCACGCCGGTTCTCTAGGAACCAAGTCATGCGTTTCTGAAAGCCGGGCAAGCGAGCGATAACATCTTGCTCGAGAATCTCAGCCGCGAACAGAGGAATGACCCCCACCATCGACCGGATACGTAGCGGGATCAGTTCTTCTCCCATGTGGAGCTTGTCATAGTAGAAGCCGTCCTCTTCGTCCCACAATCCGGTGCCGCCCAAGGTGTTTATGGCGTCGACGATGGCGATGTAGTGCTCGAAGAATTTCGACGCTATGTCTTCGAATGCCGGGTCCTCCCCCGCTAACTCGAGAGCCATCGATAGCAGGGTCCCGCAATAAAAAGCCATCCATGCGGTGGCGTCGGCCTGCTCCAAATGCCCTCCGGTAGGAAGGGGGCGCGAGCGATCGAAAACACCGATATTGTCCAGCCCCAAGAATCCGCCCGAGAACAAGTTGCTACCTTCAGCATCTTTACGATTGACCCACCAAGTGAAGTTGAGCAGCAGCTTTTGAAAGACCCTCGATAGAAACACCCTGTCGCGTTTCCCTCGCGCGGCCGTCATTTTGTAGAGACGCCACGCCGCCCAGGCATGAACCGGTGGATTCACGTCCGAGAACGAGAACTCGTAAGCCGGGATTTGTCCGTTGGGATGCATGTACCACTCTCGCAAGAAGAGCACGAGTTGCTGCTTGGCGAAGTGGGTATCGATGTTGGCGAAAGGAATCATGTGAAAGGCCAGGTCCCAGGAGGCATACCAAGGGTACTCCCATTTATCGGGCATCGAGATGACGTCTCGGTTGTAGAGGTGATGCCACTCGTAGTTTCTACCTCGCTCCCGTTCGCCGGGCGGAGGGGGCTGAGCGGGATCTCCCTCCAACCATGGTTGGACCGCGTAGTGATAAAACTGCTTGGACCACAACAGCCCCGCATAACCCTGCCGGACAACATTCCTTTCTTCATCGCTGAGTCCCTTATGAGCTCGCTCGGCATAGAATGCATCTGCCTCTTGAATACGATCTTTGAAGGACCGCTCGAAATTGGAACCAAAAGAAGATCGCTTTGGAGAGCTCGCGGCGTAGAGTCGCAGTTGGATCGTCACTTCTTCTCCACTATCGACATCGAGAGTGTAATGGCAGGCCGCTTTGGTGCCCTCATCTAAAGGGCTCACGGCGTCCTCTTGACCGTGAACGACGACATCATGAAAGGCGTCCTTGGTGTGAGGACTCGAATTCGGCACGCCGAAAAGTCGACTTGTATTGGTCTCGTTTTCGGTAAAAAGAAGGCGTGGATCATCTCCGCTGGGACTCGGCCCAGCGGAGAGAACAAATCGACCCAAAGATGTATGTTCGGCTATCAGGGTTGAGTCTCCCTTCCTTGAAATCTTCGGCTTCGGCCAATAGCCCTCTCCACTTCGCCCCCAAGACCAGGTGTTGCGGAACCAAAGTTGAGGGAGAAGATGGAGCTTTCGAGGCTCGGGGCCCCGATTGCCCACGGTGATCCGAATCAATATGTCGTCGGGCGAGGCTTTTGCGTAGTCGGCAAGGATATCGAAATAACGATTTTCATCGAAGACTCCTGTGTCTAGGAGCTCGAACTCGGGCTCGTCTCTTCCTCTTCGCTGGTTTTCTTCAACGAGCCGCTGGTAGGGGTACTCGGCCTGGGGATACTTGTAGAGCCCCCTCATGTAAGAATGAGTGGGAGTCGAATCGAGATAGTAATACTGCTCCTTGACGTCCTCACCGTGATTTCCCTGAGGCCCGGTGAGCCCGAAGAGGCGCTCCTTGAGAATAGGATCCCGTCCGTTCCACAAGGCCAGAGCAAAGCACAGCCTTCCTTGACGATCACAAATCCCTAGAAGACCATCCTCACCCCACCGGTAAGCACGGCTCGAGGCATGCTCGTGCGGAAAGTATTCCCACGCATCCCCCTGTGCGGAGTAGTCCTCTCGTACGGTTCCCCATTGTCGCTCCGAGAGGTACGGACCCCAACGCTTCCAGTTCTTCTCGCGTTTCCCGTCCTCCTGCAGGCGACGTGTTTCCTCGTTCATAATAGGCGTCAAGATTTTTCAAGCTGATGGTAATTGCATGCCATTCTAGCGCACGAGCTCTTCGCGTCCCTAAGTCCCTAAGCCTCCAGCTCTTCCATGGCGGCATCAATGAACAACGCCGCGGTCCAAGAGAAGTTGTCGGTACCGTAGCCCGTGCCCTTGTAAGGGTCGAAGTACTCGTGAAATCCCCACGTCCGGACGAGCTCGATGATGTCGTGACGAACACTTTTGGCCTTTTCGTGGAAGCCGTAGCGTTTCAATCCCTGCATCAACAGCCAATTGGTATTGATCCAAACCGGTCCACGCCAGTAGTTCTTGATATCTAGACTGTCTCCCGTCAAATCATAGTTGGGTATGGAAAAGCAGCTCCCATCGTGCATGGAGCAGAAGCTGACGGACTCCAGGACGTCATAGATCCGTTTCGCTTGCTCCACAGTGGGAGCTCCGCACAGAAGCGGCAAGAATCCCGCCGCAATCCGGGTACCCACGCGCTCGCCGGCGCGGAGGTCGAACACGTCGAAGGCACCATGACTGGCGTGCCACAGCTTGTCCCGAAGCGCTCGGTTCGTCTGTTCGCGCCATTCTCGTATTCGGCCGGTGTCCTCACCGAGCAGTTCTCCCATCTCCATGAGGTCTTCGTTGGCCTTGCTCAGGATGGCGTTGAAAAGTGGTCCTTGAATTAGAAACGGGC
>JAUVQL010000056.1 GCA_030598165.1 Acidobacteriota bacterium
ATATTTGGCGGTTCCGTACGAGACACTCAGGCGTTTGGCACACCAGAACAAGGAAGCCGAGTAATATTGGGGACAGTGCTCAGAAGCACTCGTGTGTCAGCGCTGCTTCTGAGGCCTGTCCCCATCATCAAACAGACGGGGGACAGCCCTCAGAAGCACCGGGTGATGCATTGGTGCTTCTGAGCACTGTCCCCAAATGGGGTATGTCCTCCACGGCGACGAATGTGGGAGCCGCTCTCGCGAACAGAAAACCTTGCCCGTAGGTGATCCCAAGGTCGAGCAACGTCTGGAGCTCCGCTTCGGTCTCGATGCCCTCGGCCACGACGTGAGCACCGACGTTGTCGGCCAGAGAGCTAATCGCTTTCAACATCTCCCGTTTGACGAAGCTCGTGTCGATTTCCCGGACCATGAGCAGGTCGAACTTCAAGTAGGCCGGCCTCAATTGAACAATCTTTTCGAGACCGGAGTAGCCTGCCCCCATGTCGTCCACGGCTACCGCAAAACCAATATCGGTAAAGTAATTCATCGCCTCGAGAAAGAGGTTGTAATTGTCTATGGCTAGCCGCTCGGTGACCTCGAGAACAATTCTAGACGGATCCAGCTTCATGCTTTCGAGAAACTCAATCATTGCGTTGCCGTGGAATTCCGGATCCCTAATCGTCATGGGAAGTGTGTTGACGAAGAGCTTGTGCTCGGGCTCGAGCGCCGTCGCAGACATCAACGCTTTCTTGCGACAAAGGCGATCCAGCTCGAACATCAAATCGGACTCCGTGGCGATATCGAAGAGCATGTAAGGACTCTCGAACTCGGTCCCCTTCGGCCCGCGAGTCAAGGCCTCGTATCCAAGAATCGATGGCTCTCGCATGTTAACGATGGGCTGAAAAACCGTACGGACATCTTCCTTGAGAATGATCTCTTGAAGAAGCTCTTTGTTCTTGACGTCTAGCCTAAAGGCTTGGAACTTCGCCATGCGTCGAGATTCCTCGATAAGCTTGAGGATCAGCCGCTCTTCTTTAATCAATGGATTGTGAAGCACGAGGCTGTAACCGATACTCACCTTGGGGCGCCCTCGAAGATAAGAGCTTGTCATTCGATGGATACGCTTGCTCAAGTATTTGTGGATGCGGTCGGCGAGACTTTCGAGGTCGCCACATCCAAAGGGTCGTTCTTTCCTTTTCTTGGCTAAAAACACCAAGAAGACATCCCCATGTTTCTCGTTGATGGTGACTAGGTCATCATGCCGAGTTTGTTCGCCTCGCATCTCCACGATGAGATTCGTGAGCAATCGAAGGACATCTTCGTAAACCTGGCTTCCGTAATCCTGCTCTATTGCAGATAGCCGGGAAGCGTCGATGTACAAGAGTGCCAGTGACTGGTTCGCCGTCAACATCTCACGTATTTCATCGAACTTCTCTCGGTAAGTCGCTATTTCGACTTCTTCGCGGACGCTGACAACTGGGCTGCCGCCTCTGTCCGCATCGACTTGCTGGTGAGGACTGTCCGCTGCTCGTGGAAAGATGGCAGCGATGATCTTAGGCTTTGGCTCGGCCTCAGGTTCCTGCGGGGTGTCGGCCACTCTTGGGGTATCGACCGCTTCCAGCCCCAAATCATCTCGCTCGGGTACGTCCACTACTACGCTCCTGTCACTTCAGCATCAACTGCACACACCATCCACTCGTGGACCACTCGTGCTACTTACAGCAAGCCCCATGCCGTACAGGGTCGCGCCCTACAGCAGGACGGCAACTTGATAGCAGTCAACGGATTGCAGTACCTTACACCTCGATTCACACCAAGGATTGGAATAAACTCGGGGGGGCTGCCCTACAAACGGGTAGTGAAACTCCAACAGGAAAAAAAACCACGCTGAATATCACAAAAACCAGGTACAGGTGCTCGAAATAGTACAAACCTGAATTGTCTCTTATAGAAAAAAAGGACGACGGAGTATACTCCTTGCTACAACGAGTTACGTCGACCAACACGATGCTCGAACGGGGCGATTCTCCCGCACCAGGACAGTTTCCCGGAGCGTGAGACGGATGCGAGGCTTTAGCTTCTAAAGACCCATTTGAATATTGAAAGAGTACCCATGCTGTCCGTAATGGAGATCATCATCGCTCTCAAGCAAATCCCTCTGTTCGCGAGCGTCCATGGAGAAGGCCTGAAACGTATTTCGGACGTGGTGCGGGAGAAACACGTTGCAGCTGAGGAGATCGTGTTCGCAGAAAGAGATCTAGGCGAGGAGATGTATCTGGTCTACGACGGAAAGGTGCTCATCTATCAAGAAGTGTCGGGCCAGCAGATCAAATTGGATGTCATCGAGCCCGGAGGGTACTTCGGCGAAATGTCGATTATCGACGAGCAACCTCGTTCCGCATCAGCGCGCGCCGAGGACGAGACCACTCTGCTCGTTCTCCATCGCGAAGACTTTCGTTCCGCCGTCGAGGACTATCCCGACATCGCCTTTGCAGTATTCCAAGCGTTTAGCCGGCGACTACGGCAAGCTGACGATCGCATCCGCTCGCTAGCCGAACAGCTGCGCAGAATTCAAATTGAAACTTCATAAAACTCTCAATATCCTCGAGGCCGATTTCCGGCCCCTTCTCCTGTTGGGAGCACTTCACTTCATCGTTGCGGCGTCCTATGCTCTCTTCGATATCGGCGCCACATCCTTATTGGTGGCACACCTAGGACCGGAAGCTCTACCACAGGTCTACATCGGCAGCGCGCTCCTTCTCATCGTCACCGGATTGTTCGTCATTCCCATCATCGATCGACTCGACCGAGCCAAGCTCTTTAGCGTGGCTCTCGTCACCTTCGCTACCCTTCTAGCAGCATCCCACCGCATGGGAGAGCACGCACCCGAGATTGTCTATCGCGGGCTCTATCTGATGTGCTATCTCATGAAGGGCCTGCTGTTTCTCCAGTTCTGGTTGATCGCTGGAGACATCTACGAGCTCAGGCAAGCCAAACGCCTCTTCCCGATCTTGCTGGGATTCAGCCTCGCAGGTGGAATGGCAGCTTGTATCGCCGCGTCGATTCTCCCCCGTTGGATCGTAACGGAGGACTTGCTACTAACGGCCGCTATACTCTTGTTCCTGGGACTCGTTCCGATCCAGCGGATCTCACGCCTGTATCGAGAACGGCTTCGACCAGCCCCGATCCGTACCAAATTTCGACTTCGGGACGGCCTTCGGCAACTCCGCTCGGATCTCTCCGTCGCTCTCGACTCGCCTTTACTCAGAAACTTGTCCCTTTGCTTCCTCCTCTTCGGTCTACTGGCGCAAGTCATGGACTATCTCATGGGTAAATCAGCGAGCCTGCACTTCGTGGACCCATCAGGGGCTGTCGATCCTCAGTCTCTGACGTCTTTCTACGCCGTTCTCAATGGAGCCGTCATTGGAATCGGAGCTCTGACACAATTCCTCATTGCCAACCGATTCATATCATCTGTGGGAGTCACACGGGGCCAACTCGCCGGCCCATTGACTTTCCTCATGAGTTTTTCGGTCATTGGCATTGCGCTCCTGTCGACGGGCAATCAACTTGGAACTGTATTTTTCTTTACTGTCCTCGCCGGACGTGCCATTCAGAAAGTCATTCGAATATCGATCTACCGAACCTCCACGGACCTCATCTTCAACCCCATCCCAAGCGAGCGGCGAGGACGTGCAAAGGCCTTCAAGGAAACCGTGATTGAGCCGACGGGCGCGTTGGCCGGAGGACTATTCCTCATCGTTAGCAGCTACTTCGAGATGGGAGTGCTCCTCAGTGTCTCGTTGGTCCTCTCCGCCGTGTTCCTCCTATTGTCCCTTCGTCTCAAGAGCCTTTATCTCGACAGTTTGGTCCACGTTCTCAAGGAAAAGAGCCGTTTTCGGTTTGCCTTTCCCTCTACGGTGATGAGGCCGGCTCCGTCAACATCGAAGAGGGTAGGGGTCGTTTCCGACCTCGAGCGCGCTCTAGAAGACGAAGAAGTGTCAGTACGTCTCCTAGCTGTCGAAGTTGCTTCCGAGCTTCGCGAACCCGCCGCCGCCCCCTTATTGGTACGCCGCTTTCGGCAAGAGCCCGATCCGAAAGTGAGGGCCACGATGGTGGCGGCACTCGGCAAATTGCTGCGGCGACGTTCGGACTCTCTCGATGCCCTCGAGCCCTCTTTGGACGACCAAGATCCTCGGGTGCGCGCCAACGGCATCGAAGCTATGGCCCAACTTGGCATCTCCGAGTCCGCTTCATTCCTTCCGGCCTTTCTAGACGATACTGAGCCCCGGATTCGAGCCAATACTGCTGTAGCTTACAGCCGATTAGTGGAAGACCAAGGGCGCGAAGCAGGACGCGAGATTCTCCTCGACATGTTCGATTCCGGCAACGAATCATCCCGCGTAGCCGGCGTATTTGGACTTGGTGAGATCGCTGACGAGAAAGCCCTCGCACACCTGGAGACGGCACTTTACGATCCAAGCGCTGCGATTCGGCAGCGGGCCCTCATGAGTCTGGCTCGTTCAGGCCGTCGAAAAGCGATCGACCGGCTCGTTCAGGTTCTCGAAGAAGAAGGGGGTGCCACCCGCCACATGACTACGCGGGCACTAACATCCTGTGGCGACGCAGCGGTCGATCCGCTCATCATTGCTTTGTGGAGTTGTGACGCTGAGGCGCGGCGTTTCGTGATTCAGGCCCTCGGCAAAATCGGAAACTCACCGGCCCACCAAGCACTCATCCACTTCTTGTCTCTCGAAGCCGAGGAGGCCTACTACGATCTCGTGCGCGTTGGGCAGTTGGAGCAACTTCCGCAAACCAAAGGGGTGGCCATCCTCGTTCAATCGTTACTGGAGCGGGTGGCGCAAGCGAAAGCGAACGTTCTTCGTGTCCTCCAGACCGTCTACGGCGACCGCAGAGGCATGAGACTCATTCTTAGTAATCTCACTCATCCTGAGCCCTACGTTCGTGCCAGCGCTCTCGAAGCCCTCGAAGTACGAGTAGACCCCTCGCTAATCAGCGGAATCTTGCCCCTTTTTGAGCATTCAAAGTCTGAGGCGGTTGCCGAGCATGGTTCTTCCGTATTTCGACTTCCTTCGAAACAGCCCATCGAAGTCCTATTCGAGCTGGCAAGCGACCGGTCCAAGTGGCTCAGGGCCTGTGCCGTGTACGCTATGGGCCAGGTGGCGGACGAAACGGCGCTGCCTCTCTTGGAACGACGGATAAACGACCCCTACGAGCTTGCCCGCCTGAACGCCATCGAAGCCATGGGCAATGTGGCAGGCGCGTCTGGAATACCCATTCTCGAAGGGCTAGGGAAAAAGTCCGAGGGGCGGGTCTTGAAATATTCCGAAGCCGCCATTCGGAGAATACGTGCCCGGGATGATCAGTCTGATTCTTGACGCAATTTGCGCTGTTCAATCCCGAGGAATAAGCTGGGAGTAGAAAGGCCCGTAATCAACGAGGGGGGGAGCCATGAGCGCAGCTTATCGACGAAATGAGCGAGGGAAATCTCTACTTTCTGCCTACCTTTTAGCGTTGGGAATGTTGCTGCTGTGCACCTCCTCTGCATGGGCGGCGTTCCAAGTTGTTGTACCGGGCATGGAGTCAGAACGAATCGTCGAGACGCACGTAGAGGGAGAGCTGCTACTGCTGCGTACCGAGGAGGGCCGACTGTACTCGATCCCTCTCGACTCCGTTGAGTTTCAGTCACAACGGGTCGCGGAAGCTTCGACGCCGGCCCTTTTATCGATCCCGGATATCGTGGAGTTACTGCTCTCCGGCGTTTCCGAAAGGACGATCAGAGCCCATATCGAGGCAAGCGCGCCACCCGATGTCAGATACGACATCACAAAAAAAGATCTCATCGACCTCAAACGTGCGGGAGCAAGTGAAGCCTTCATTCAATACTTGATCCGGCTCGGACGGTACGGCCCAATGTCAACTTACGTCACATGGCGCAGCCCTGAAGGCCCAAGACGGGACGAGCCGTCCAAGGTCGAGGTACGAGGGTACGCTGATGACGACTACCAGCAAGGCATCCCCTATTTTCCATATGTTTACCCAGGATGCGGATCCTGCGGCTCGTATCCCTACTATCCCATTCGTCCCGGTCGCCCCGGCTACCCGAGCCACCCGATCTACCCTGGCGGGGGTACCACAAACCCCTCAGACGGGACACAAGGGACAAGGCCCGGTTACTACCCGGACGAGCGCAAATCACTGTTCCGCAGCTCCACGTCTCCGAGCCGAAAGCCAGGACATGGAAACCTGAAGCCCGTACCGCTGCCTTCCGGCAGATCCAGCAACGGAAAAGCATGGCTCCGATGGAAGGGCAGCTCGGGGCAACCTGGAGACGGGAAAGCAACCACGTACGGGGAATCTCCCCGCCGCGGTGCAACTTCATCTTCCCAGGGTGCCGCACGCGCTCCTTCTTCCAGCTCAGGGTACCGTGCCGTCGGATCTTCCCGCTCGATCATGAGCACAGGTAGCTCTTCCGGTCGTGGCCAGAGCACCTCAAGAGGAAGAGCCTCCGGCGCCTCACGATCTGGCTCGGGATCCCGACGCAGCATCGCCGGTGGCAAGAAGAAGTAGGCCAGGCTGTGCCTGGCGATCAGGCAGTAACAAAGCTGACTCGATGCCGGATGTCTGATTCCGGATACC
>JAUVQL010000038.1 GCA_030598165.1 Acidobacteriota bacterium
GGTGAAGCCCATTGGAAGAAACTTCATGACCGCTCCTGAGTATCAGACGCTCAGAAAACTGTACCAAGATATCGAGCCCTTCGAGACCCCGCCCCTAATTATCCACGAGGACGGTGCAGCCGCATCCGGTGACGGCAGCGAAAAGGATAAAAGCGAAGGAAAACAAAAGCGACGAGAAACCGAGCTCAGCACGCGTGAAGATCTCATGGAGTATCTGCTCTCTGCTGGAAAGAAGGGTCTCCATATCCAGCGTTACAAAGGACTGGGCGAAATGAATCCCGACCAGCTCTGGGAGACCACGATGAATCCCGAGTCGCGCGTCCTGTTACAAGTGAAAGTTGACGACGAGGTGTTTGCCGACGAGATTTTCACGGTTCTCATGGGAGATGCCGTAGAACCGCGGCGTCACTTCATCCAAGACCACGCGCTCGAGGTTCACAACCTCGATATATAAGCCGAAGCCACGACGAAGTCGATCTCAAGGCCCGATACGAGTCCCTCGATGGGTCGCTCGGGTGCGGCGTTGAGAATGCTCGCTCGAGACTAAAGGAGACAAAGAGATGGCCATCGCGGCAGAACGCTTGCCGGTGAACATCGAAGACGAGATGAAAAAGTCCTACATGGACTATGCCATGTCGGTGATCATCGGCCGTGCTCTCCCCGACGTAAGAGATGGCTTGAAACCGGTACACCGTCGTGTCCTCTATGCGATGTACCGCGAAGGATTGCTCTCCAATCGGGCTTACTCGAAATGTGCCGGCATTGTGGGTGAGGTACTGAAGAAGTATCACCCCCACGGGGACGCAGCGGTTTACGACACACTTGTTCGAATGGCGCAGGACTTCAACCTTCGCCTCCCACTCATCGACGGACAAGGGAACTTCGGTTCCATCGACGGTGATCCACCGGCGGCGTACCGGTACACGGAAGCCCGCTTGACGGCGCTTGCTGAAAGTATGATGAGGGACATCGACCTTGATACGGTCGATTTCGTCCCCAACTTCGACGGCAACGTCACCGAGCCCACGGTTCTACCTACTGCCGCTCCCAACCTTTTGGTGAATGGCACCAGCGGTATCGCCGTCGGCATGGCGACCAATATTCCACCTCACAACCTGGCAGAGGTTGTCGACGGCGTCATTTACACGCTCGAGAATAGCGAGCTCGGGGACGAAGAGCTGACGAACGGTCTCCTCGAGAGAGTTCCAGGTCCGGATTTCCCCTCCGCAGCATTTGTGCATGGCCGCCAGGGTATCGACCAGGCCTACCGCACCGGTAGAGGAACCATCCAGCTTCGCGCCCGCGCGGAAATCGAGGATACGGGAAAGGACCGTCAAGCCATTGTGGTAAGCGAGATTCCGTACCAGGTCAACAAAGCCAGGCTCGTGGAGAAGATCGCCGAGCTCGTGCGGGACAAGAAAATAGAAGGAATTTCCGATCTGAGGGACGAGTCGGACCGACAGGGAATGCGAATCGTGCTCGACTTGAAGCGAGGAGAGGTCGGTCAAGTCGTCCTCAACAATCTCTACAAGCACACCGCGCTCCAGACCACCTTTGGCGTGAACATGTTGGCCATCGTGGACAACCGGCCGAAAGTACTTTCGTTGCTGGAGGTGGTCCGACTCTTCATCGATTTTCGCCGCGATGTCGTGCGGCGGCGTACGGCGTTCGAGCTCCGCAAAGCGGAAGCGCGCATGCACATCCTCGAAGGATTCGTCATAGCGCTGGATCACTTGGACGAGGTCATCAAGCTCATACGCGCCTCGGCGTCGCCGGCGGAGGCCAGGCAGCAGTTGATGTCGCGGTTCGAGCTTTCAGAAATCCAGGCCCAAGCGATTCTTGATCTCCAGTTGCATCGCTTGACCGGCATGGAACGCGGGAAGATCGTTCAAGAGTATGAGGTAATCAAAGAAAGAGTCGAAGAGCTGAAAGCGATCCTGGCCAGTGACGAGAAGATCGACGGCATCGTCCGAGACGAGCTCGCCGAGGTGAAAGAAAAATTTGGAGACTCGCGCCGGACCGAGATCGTCGCCAAAACCAAAGAGATCCGCATCGAAGACATGATCGCCGAAGAAGACATGGTTATTACCGTGTCTCACACCGGCTACGTCAAGCGAAGCCCGCTTGCCGTGTACCGAAAACAAACACGGGGAGGTAAAGGGCGGATCGGGATGCGGACCCGAGAGGAAGATTTCGTCGACCAGCTATTCGTCGCATCGACGCATAGTTACATCCTCATATTTTCCGACCGCGGACGTGTTTACTGGCTGAAAGTCCATACGATCCCCGACGTGGGCACTGCAGCGAGGGGAAAGGCCATCGTCAACTTGGTGGCGATGAGACGGAGCGAAAAAGTTGCTGCGATCTGTGCGGTGCGCGAATTTCCTGAAGACCGGTTCGTGCTCATGGCAACGCGGAAAGGCGTTGTAAAGAAGACTCCGCTCTCGGCATTTGCCAATCCCAAGATGAAAGGCATCATTGCGATTGGGATCCGCGAAGACGACGAGGTCATCGCCGCCGCGATTACCTACGGAGAAGACGAGGCGATTCTGGCGACACGCAAAGGTTTGGCGATCCGCTTCTCGGAAAAAAACGTACGTTCCATGGGTAGAACCGCGGGCGGGGTAAAGGGGATTGCACTGGCCTCTGACGATCGGCTCGTCGGTATGTCGGTCGTGGAACGGGACGGAGCGGTGCTCACCGTTACCGAAAATGGCTATGGGAAAAGGACCAACATCGGTGCTTATCGCCTTCAGAGCCGCGGCGGAAAAGGCATCATCAGCATAAAAACCAGTGCACGAAACGGCCATGTTGTTGCGGTGCACGTCGTCCGAGAAAAAGACGAGCTCATGGTGATCACGGCAAAGGGCATGCTGCTCCGACTTCGTGTTCATGGAATTGGGAGCTTTGGGAGGGCGACACAAGGTGTTCGTGTCATCCAACTGGATGAGGACGATCAAGTGGTGGCGGTAGCAAAGTTAGCTGAGAAGCAGGAAGAAGAAAACGGCGCCAAGAAGGACGACGCCTAGATGCTCTCTTCGCTCGTTGGCCCGTGCGGCAAAGCGCACGCTACAATGGACAAGGGCCCATCGAGCGCAAGGGTCAGAGCATTGGCCCGTCATACCACAACGGGCAGGCGAATCCTCACTCTGCTGGTGCTGGTGGGATTGGTAGCCTGCGCAATGGCCTGCGATGCGCCGGTAGAGAAACAGCTGAACGCGGCTCGCCGTGCTTTCGGGCGGGGCTTCTACCAAGAAGCCATCAGCCTCTATGATGAGGTTGTCCTGCAAGTGCCGGGGAGCCCAGAAGCGGGTCGCGCTCTCTACGAACAAGGGATCATTTATTACTTGAAGCTCCGAGACTTGGACTCAGCGTTTGTCAATTTTCGAAAGGTCGTCACAGAGCACACCGGCAGTTCTATTGCCAAAGATGCACGGTTGATGCTCGCGAGAATGTACCAGGAAGACCGTGGAGAGCACGAGAAAGCCCTTCGAGAATACGGACGCGTCCTCGAGGAGATCGACGACACCGACGAGCAGAAGGCCATTTTGTTGTCCGTGGCCGATAACTACTACGAGATGAATGACTTAGAGCAGGCTGCTCGTCATTATCAGCGGGTGATTGACTTAGCCAAATACCCGGAAGATGAGGGGGCAGATGCCGCATTTCTGCGGCGCGCACTCATTGAGGCACTTGACGGCCGTCGCCAAGAGGCGCTCGGAATGTTGGAGAACCTGCTAAAGATGACAGACGAGCCCCGGGCGCGATATCACGCGTTCGTGTCCGCAGCCGAGATCTGGCTCTTGTCGAATGAGTACGAAAATGTGAGGGCCGTTTTGGCGCGCGCGGATCGAGAATTTCCGGGAGACGGAAAGCTCTTTGAGCTGGCGAATCGTATGATGCGTCAAGAACAAGACGGCCGGTCACTCGATGACGGAACGACAGAGTCGCGAGTGCTCCTCGAAGAGCTACAACGCAACATCAGTTGGGGACGCGGGCGTAGACAGCGAACGGCTCGCCGCTGAGCAAAAAGCGAAAATGCACAGGATCGGAAAGGTCGCATGTCTCTCTGCGGGCGTTTTTATCCTCTCCTGTCGAGGAGTCGAGGAGCAAACCCTCAGCAAATTTTTCGATGCTGTTCGAAGCGGCGACCACGTCACGCTTCTTGCGATCTCTGTCGTTGGTTTTTCGGGACCGATCGAGTCGTGGGATGTTGTTGAAGTTCGGTCCGAATCGAGGACGCCGTTTCGTATACCCGAGCTCCGGCGACGACAAGAGCAAATAAAGGAAGAACGGAAACAGCGATTCAATGAATATATGGAGTTCAGGGACAAAAACCCCGCAGAGCTGGCAATGATTCTCGCTCGAATGGACAGCGATCCCGACTATCGCTTTCAGGGCGCGTGGGGTGCGATCCAGGAGGAATGGGAGACCTTTCGTGATAGAGACGAGGAATGGCAACTCAAACGACAAGAGAACCTTCAGGCTCTCGACCAAGAGCTCAAACTGTCAAAGATGTCGTTAATGAGCTCGGAAGAAATCGACGAGCTCGAAGGCGAAGTGATCACTAGAGAAATGCTCGTCAATGTCGCCAAACCCGAAGCGGGAGAAAGATCTTACCTTTTTACGTTGCGGAAGTACGAGCTAACCCGCGCCAGAAGCGAGTACAAGCCTCTATCAAGGTGGATCATTGCAGGCATTGAGGAAGAGCCCGAGAATCCGAGAGCTCGAGAATCCAAGAATTAGGACTTATTCCTTGGACCATCGGTGGAGATCCGCTTCCGCAGCGATGTAGCCAAAGGCCGACCAGTAATCGCTCTTCACAATCTTGTCGAGTAGGTTTCTAGCCTTTTCTTTTTCGCCGTTCACGTAGTACCAATTGGCCACGCCGTAGCCTTGTGTGAGGAGATTCATCTCGTTGAGGTTGGCTGGATCCAATAGACTCAAAGCTTCCACTTGACCTTTGTACATCAGGAGTCGCTGGTGGTAAGCGGAGTTCTCGAGAATGTCCATGTCCTTTTTGATCCGGTTGAGAATGGCGGATGCCTCTCCCTCCTTACCTAGGCGTCTCAAGGTCATGTAAAGCCAGTCCGCAGTCGCGACCAACATGTCGTCGTTCACATGCGAGAACTTCAGGCATTGCCGGTAACTTTTGTAAGCGCTGTCGAAATTTCCTTTTAGGTAGTAAGCCAAACCGAGGTGGTACCAAATGTTGGAATGCGATGTGCTTCGCGGCTTGCCGGCGGCATTGGGCGCGCCGTCGGGCTCGATCTCGTCGTCAACGCCTTCGATGAGTGTAGACGCTTTTTTCAGATCGGCAATGGCCTTGTCGAACTCGCGGATCGTAATGTAACGGTGTCCTCGATGACGGAGTAGTTTGTAATTGTCTTTGTGGCGCTCGAGCCCGTGAGAATAAACTTCGATAGCCTCTTGGTAGCGCCACAAGTAAGCTAGACGGCGACCGTACCAAATAATGTTCTCTAGTGCAGCAGGGTCCTCTTCGTAATTGGCTTTCGCCTCGGCGAGGTTGGCCTCCATCTGGGATTTTTGCTCCGGCGAAAGACTCATTCGGTTGAGAGGCTTGCCGAAGAGCGAGGTCGCTTCCCGATCTTTCGATTGACCCAGCGAAAGACCAAATCCGGCCGAAGAAAACGCGAAGATGAGGAAATAGACAAGAGTTTTCATGTGAATCGTCTCCAGGGCAAGAGATGCGTGACAAAGCAAAGGACGCCGTGGGTTGACCTCAGCGTCTGCGTCGATCGGATTGATAGCGCCTCTCCGCATGAGGCATGGCGCGGTACCGACGTCTTTCAATACGTCGGCGGTCCGGTCGATCGCCGCTGATGAAATTCAAGAGGCAGTCCAGGCAAAGCTCTTGATCGTTGCCGTTTTTGGGCTTGTTGAGTATTTCCTTGTTGCACCAGGAACAGTAAGAAGTCATTGGCGGTTTTCTCTCTCGAGAAGATAGGGTCCGCCCAAGATGACGGAGCTCTCAAAGCTCGTACCCAGCGCCAGCGTTTGGGACGAACGCCCTAAAGGATAGTTCCAGTGCGTCACGGAAGCAACTCTCAGGACAAAAAAAAGCTATTAATAGAAACTCAGGTGCAGTTTTTGACTGGATGGCAACGGTGAAGTCATCCGTACGCAGGACCCAAGAAAAACATTGAGCGGCAGGGGCCTTGCGCTTCGAGTCACCCTACAATTCGTTTACCGGATTCATGGAGCCCGTCGGGTCGGTTGTTATTTAATCAGAAGGATGCGCTCATTGACGGGGTAAAGCCACTCCACGCCTCTCTCGGTGACGACAGCGTCGTCTTCGAGCGGTATCCGCACTTTCGCTCCCCCGAACTCCGGAGCGGCTGTATAGGCGAAAAGCTCGATAGCGAATAGGTTCGACGGCTGGATCTCGAACGTCAGGCGCAGGGGATTGAACCAAGCAATGGAAGGGCCGATGCCGTGGCCGGTGTTGCCGACGGAGTGGCAGCCGATCATGACTTCGGTTTTTTCCGTGTCCGATGTCTTGTTGAACTCCTCCATGATGTGGAATCCGGCATCCGCGACCTTCTGATTGAGAATCTCGAGGGTCTCGGCAGCGGTACGACCCGGCTTGATCGTCTTTTTGATGATGTCCCTGACCTTGCGGCCTTGGTCGAAGGCGTGTTGGAGGCCTGCTGGAACCTCTGTCTCACCATCCTCGAGGACGTAGGCGATCCGCTTCATGTCGGTATACATATTCAGATAGCCAACTCCCCAGTCGATCATCAACAAATCGCCGCGTTGGATGATGCGGTCCGTTGAGACGGCTTCGATACCTTTCGGGCCGGTGATATAGATCGAAGGCATGTCGAACGAGAGATCTAGACCGCGTTCGAGGATGCGATCTTGAACCCACCAAGCGACGTCCTCGAGCGTCGTCACGCCGGGGGTGATGACGTCATTGCTGAAAGCCTGCTCGGCGATCTTGCGTGATATTTCTCCGGCCTCGGCAAAAGCCGCGATCTCCGTTGTGACACGCCGGGAGCGAAAGTCGGAAACGAGTTTTTCCGCAGACACGAGCCGCGACGCGTAAGGCTCACCGAGGGTCTCGACGAGATGCACGTGAGAGGTGTGGGACAAACCATCAGCAGCACCAATGTTCTTCGACATATTCACACCGATGCGCTTTGGATCGCGCTCTTTGATAAAAGCCGCCAAGTCGAATTGCCCTTTGACAATGTCGTAGGCATCGCACTCTTCGAGCATATAGCCCCCGACGCCGAAGGCCGCCCTCTCGATGCGAGCCCCACCACGATCGGTGAAGATGTAGTAACCGAGGTTGCCGGGGTAGCCGCGCCCGAGGTCTTCATAGAGTGGTCCGTAATCGCCTTCTCGGACCGTAGTGATCCACATGTCGATGCGGTTCTCCCGCATGACCTCTGGGAGGATCAGATCGAACTTTTCGTTTCTAATTTGGCACATCTTCTCCCAGCGCCGACGCGCTTCTTGGGCATTGGCCTCTCTGGAGAGGACGGGAATCAAGAAAAGCGTGATTAAAAGGGCGCAAAAGAACTTGTTTTTCATTGAGATCCGGCCTCCTGACAAAGTCAACATTGAATTTTCAAAAAGCGGTTTAAGGTACCACGCCGGGCTGACCTGTTGCTAGGAGCGGTTGGTTGTTTTGGGCAGAGTATTGCGGCGGGCTGCTTCTAGTAGTAGTAGAGACTTCTGCTCGGTTTGCTGAGGATCTCGAGCTCCGCGAACTTGGTCATGAGCTTTTTTCTACCCGCCTTCCGAAAGACCACCGTCACTTTTTGATCCGGACCTTTGTTTTCTACTGCGACGATCGAGCCCTCACCGAAGAGGGAATGCCTCACCGTCATTCCTTTTTTGAATATTGAAGAAGTCTTCTTCGAAGCGGTTGAGGGGGCAAGTGTACCGGAACCTTTGAAATCAAGAAGTTCGTCGGGGACCTCGTGTA